>JAFYMZ010000042.1 GCA_017548175.1 Clostridia bacterium
AAGGGGTTGCAGCGCAAGATCCGCCAGAGCGCCAGCGCACCGCCGCGAAGGGCGCCAAAACGCTGGATGGCCTCATAGGCATACTCCGAACAGGTGGGAGTGAATCGGCAGGTCGGTGCCGATTTGAGGCCAGATAGATGTTTGCGGTAAAAACGAATGAGTGCAAGCAGCGCCTTACGCATCATGGCGTTGCTCCAACAGTCCCAGCTTATCCAGCAACGCATCCAAATCGCGCTGCAATACAGAGAAGGGGGCATCGATGCCGCCGTGGCGCGCAACGATGACGATGTTGTGGCCGGGTTTGATCCGGGGCTCGGCAAGGCGATAGGCCTCGCGCAGGCGCCGACGGAACCGGTTGCGCACAACGGCGCCACCCAGTTTTACCGACACGGTAATACCCAGTTGGTTTATCGTTTTTTGGCGGCTTTTCAGCACATAGACCGCCATGGTTTTCCGCGCGGCCGATTTGCCGTGGCCGTAGCAGGCGCGGAACAGTCGATTTTCTTTGATCGACACTGTGTTTTGCATGGGATGTTTCACCAACCGATCGTGGGTTTGCGGCTTGCTTCTTCCTTGTCGGTGTCAGACGAAGGGAGAAAAATCCGCAGAATAAAAATTTAAGACCGCGAAGGCGCGGTCTTAATTACAGGGATCAGTGGGTCAGACGAGCTCTACCCTTTGCGCGTCTTCTTGCCAGCACTTTTCTGCCGTTGCGGGTACGCATGCGCTTCATGAAGCCGTGCTCCTTGCTGCGCTGACGCTTCTTGGGCTGATAAGTACGAACCATGTATTCCACCTCCTGGCTTATTTAGGCTATTGTTGACACCGGCAATGGCTCCCCACAGGGTGAAGTCCTTGCCGCTGCCAATAACGCATTGTTTATTATAATCGATGCCATCCCGTTCTGTCAACCCAATTCTGCGGCTTTTTTCCCATTCCTGAGAAAAAAACCGAGGATTTTTCAAGAAAAATCCGGCGCTTTTGCCAACAAACCGCCGCGGCATCGAATTTCTTTGTCTTTTTCCCGTGTCTGTGCTATAATCAAACCAAACCGTCGGGAAAGGAGTCGGCCTATGGGCAAACTGTGTATTTTCACCGGTCACCGTGCGCTGCCCGGCGATCTTCTGCCGTTGCGGCAGGCGCTGCGCCGTCGCATTCTGCAATTGGCCGACCAGGGGTTTACCCGTTTTGCATCCGGCGGTGCCATGGGCTTTGACCTGCTGGCCGCCGAACTGGTGCTGGAACTGAAAGAAACCTGCCCCCAGCTGGAACTGCATATGATCCTGCCCTGCAAGGGTCAGGACCGGGCCTACAGCGTCGGCGACCGGGTCCGTTACCGGCAGGTGCTGGAGCGTGCCGACGCGGTGCGTTATACCGCCGAGGATTATTACGACGGCTGCATGCTTGCCCGTGACCGGGTGCTGGCCGCCGCTGCCGATGCCTGCATCTGTTATCTCACCCGTTCCCGCGGCGGCACGGCGTACACTGTGCGCCATGTGGTGATGCGGGACGTGCCCCTGTATAACTTGGCAGAAGAACTGTAACAATCGATCGTTTTCCGCAAAACATCCCTTGGCCGGGCGCCAAGGGATGTTTTGATCTCTCGCGGGGAATGAAAGAAGGAGATTATTTTTTCACATATTTCAAGGGGTTCTGGGTCTTGCCGTTATAGCGGATCTCAAAATGCAGGTGCGTGCCGGTGACACGGCCGGTCTTGCCCATCTCTGCGATGTGCTGACCCTGATACACGCGGTCGCCCTTCTTCACCAGCAGTTTGCTGCAGTGGGCGTAATAGGTCTGATATCCGTTTTCATGGTCAATGATGACCAGATAACCGTAATTGCCCTTTTTACCGGCCCAACTGACTTTGCCGCCGTCGGAGGCATTGACATTGGTGCCGGTGCTGTTGGCCCAGTCCACACCGGTGTGGCTGCCGCTCAGCGTGGGATACTTGCCGTAGCCTGCGGTAAAAGTACCGGTGGTGGGCTTGATAAAGTGGCCGGTGGCCATCGTCTTGGGCTTGGCCTTGGTGCCCACCAGCTTTACCTCGTTGACGGGCTGCTTGGTGACGGAATAGGTCAGCACCGTGCGCTCCTGCTCCACACCGTTGACGTAGACCACGTCGGCGGTGACGGCAGCCTCGCCGTACACGCCGGCAGACTTGATCTTGGAGGTGCCGGTGTACATGCTGCTGGAGTACTCAATGGTGGTGCCGTAGGCGATCTTCTCGTTGTAGCTTTCCCGAACGGTCTGCTTCAAAGAGAGATACGGCACGGCGGCGGATACCACGATCTTCTCACCGGCGTAGATCTTGTTCAGATTCTTGCCGGAGTTCAGCGCCTTCAGCTGGCTCACCGTCATATTGTGCTTGGAGGCGATCCGGCTGACGGTGTCGCCCTTGACCACGGTATAGAACTGGGTCTCCTGCCGGCTCTGGGCCAACAGCGCTTCCAGCTCGGCAATGCTCATCTCATAGCTGCTGTTCAGGCTGGATGCCACGATCTGCACATCCTGCAGAAACTCGGTCTTGGTGTCGCCCAGACCGCTCACGCCGGAATCAAGGATCCGGTTCAGCATCATCTGCAGCGCCGTACGGCTCTTGTTGGTGGCTACCACCTGTCCGTCGATCTTCAGCGCATAGGTCTTTTCAATGTTATCGATGGAAGAAAACAGCAGATCTTCCAGATCGGTACCGGTAAACAAATTGCCGCCGCGCAGATAGGTCAGCGAATAGGTCAGCTGCCCGCTGTAATGATACGGCACGCCAAAGTATTCCGAGGCCTTTTCTTCCACGTTGGAAACCGCCTGCTTCAACTGGGTGGCGCTGTTCAGATAGCCGATGGTCTGACCGTCCAGCTGCACCTCAATGCCCAGACCGAAAAACAGCAGGGAAAAGATGAGCACGGTGGCGGTGGTCAAAGCCAGCAGCGGCAGGGTGCGCTCCCGGGGGCGCAGACTTTGGGCATGCAGCGCCTCGGACAGTTTGTGCAAAAGTCGGTATACACGGCCTTGCACCTGTCGGGCGGCCGTGTGACTGCGCTCAAAGAATCGCTCGTCCAGCGGCTGCAGCGCCTCACGCACCCGATTGATGCCCTTGCCCAGCAAACGGCCGCCAAAGGCACATAAACCCAGCAGTGCGCTGACAACGCCCAGCAGGCCGGAGATGGAGGTGGTAGAGGTGCCCAACTGGGCATACCGATGAATATTCAACTTCAGCCGGATCCACCACCGCCGCATATCACCGCTGCGGGTGCCGCGGTAGCGGAAGATGCTTCCGGGAAGGGTCTTAACGCGCATAGGGAACTCCTTTCGGGAGACAGAACAAAAGATTACAAAATGGTTACAATGCCATCATACCGCCAAACCGCCGGTTTGTCAAGAAAAAACGGGGCAGGAAGTCATCCTGCCCCGTTTTGGGTGAGTTTGATTACTTGTTTTCGTGCTTCCACTCCAGATATTCATCATAGGTGCAAGCGCGATCGATGATACCGTCGTCGGTGATCTCGATGATGCGGTTTGCCACCGTCTGAATGAACTCGTGGTCGTGGGAGGAGAAGACCACAACGCCCTTGAAGTCACGCAGACCGTTGTTGACGGCGGTGATGCTTTCCAGATCCAGATGGTTGGTGGGCTGGTCCAGCACCAGTACGTTGCTGCCGAACAGCATCATACGGGACAGCATGCAGCGAACGCGCTCACCACCGGACAGGACTTTTACGGCCTTAAAGACCTCGTCGCCGGAGAACAGCATACGGCCCAGGAAGCCGCGCAGGAAGGTCTCGGTGTCCTCGGTGGGGGAGTACTGGCGCAGCCACTCGATGAGATTCAGGTCCACGTCGTCAAAGAAGGCGCCGTTGTCCTTGGGGAAGTAGCTCATGCTGGTGGTGCCGCCCCACTTAAAGCTGCCGCTGTCGGCTTCGTCCTCGCCGGCGATGATTTTCAGCAGTGCGGTAACGGCCAGCTCGTTCTCGGACAGGATGGCCACCTTGTCGGTGCGCTGCAGGCGGAAGTTCACGTTGTTCAGCACCTGCTGACCGTCAATGGTCTTGCACAGGTCGTGCACTTCCAGGATCTCCTTGCCGGGCTCGCGGTCGGGGCTGAAGCCCACGAAGGGATAGCGGCGAGAGGAGGCGGGCAGCTCTTCCACGGTCAGCTTTTCCAGCAGCTTCTTACGGCTGGTTGCCTGACGGGACTTGGACTTGTTGGCAGAGAAGCGGGCGATAAAGTTCTGCAGGTCTGCGATCTTTTCTTCGGCACGCTTGTTCTGCTGCTTGATCAGCTTCTGAATCAGCTGGCTGGACTCGTACCAGAACTCATAGTTACCCACGTACATCTTGATCTGACCGTAGTCGATGTCAACGATGTGGGTACAAACGTTATTCAGGAAGTGACGGTCGTGGGATACCACGATGACGGTGCCGGGGTACTCGATGAGGAAGTCCTCCAACCATGCGATGGCATCGATGTCCAGCTGGTTGGTAGGCTCGTCCAGCAGGATGATGTCGGGGTTGCCGAACAGGGCCTGTGCCAGCAGCACCTTCACCTTGTCGCTGTCGGGCAGGGTTGCCATCTGGCCTTCCAGAATGCTCTCGTCCAGACCCAGACCCTGTACCAGACGGGAAGCGTCGCTTTCGCTCTCCCAGCCGCCCATATCGGCGTACAGACCTTCCAGTTCGGCGGCACGCATGCCGTCCTCATCGGTAAAGTCTTCCTTCATGTACAGGGCATCCTTTTCCTTCCACACATCGTACAGATGCTTGTTGCCCATGATGATGGTGTCCAGAACGGAGTACTCGTCAAAGGCAAAGTGGTCCTGCCGCAGCACGGACATGCGCATCTCCTTGGGCATGGAAACGGTGCCGGTAGAGGGCTCCTTGCGGCCTTCCAGGATCTTCAGGAAGGTAGATTTGCCTGCGCCGTTGGCGCCGATGATGCCGTAGCAGTTGCCGGGGGTGAACTTTAAGTCTACATGCTTGAACAGAGTCTGGCGGTCAAAGGTAATGCTGACGTCGGATACTGTGATCATGTCTCTTTGGCTCCTTTATATTTCAATGTTTTATTTTTGCACATACATATTTATTATATAATAAATTCAGCCGTGCCGTCAAGCGCGCCTCGGGGCTTGCGGGAAAGAAAAAAATCCCGTATAATAATATAATAATGTGCATTTGGCAGGGAGGCGGCAGTGTGGCAAGACGGTCCATCGAAGTGGGCGGATATACCCTTTGGCAGGACGACCGGTTTTTCAAGCTGGGGCAGGATACCGTGCTGCTCAGCGCCTTTGCATCCCTGCGTCCCGGCGAGCGCGCGCTGGATCTGGGCGCCGGTGCCGGCTTTGCGGGTCTGCTGACCCTGCTGCGAAACCCCGGCACGGTGGACGGTTGGGAGCTGGATCCCGACTGCGCCGCGCTGGCCAATGAAAACTACGCCGCCTGCGGCCTGCAGGATCGGGGCACCGTGACCTGTGCCGACCTGCGTGAAGCCCGGGTACAGCGCACCTATGACGTGTGCCTCAGCAATCCCCCGTATTTTGAACCCAATCGGGGCAAGATCGCCGGCGGCGAAGCACTGGCCAATGCCCGCTGCCAGCAGACGGCGAGCATCGAAGATGTCTGCGCCGCGGCACGCCGTGCCGTCCGCAGCGGCGGCCGGTTTTATATCTGCTGGAAGCCCGAGCAGGCCGCATCCCTCTTTGCCGCCTGCGCCGCCAACGGTCTGACTCCCAAACGGATGCAGCTGGTGCATCAGCGGGCGGACAAGCCGGCCAATCTGCTGCTTTTGGAGGCCCGCCGGGACGGCGGTGCCGGCCTGACGGTAGAACCGCCGCTGATCTTAGAGGATGCCCAAGGAAACAAAACCGCGGCGTGGCACGCCGCTTACGATCGCGTATAACGACAGCCCCCGTTGGGGCGGAACGGAGCAAGTATGGCAGGAAAATTGTATGTGGTAGCCACCCCCATCGGCAATCTGGGTGACTTTTCTCCCCGTGCGGTGGAGACCCTGAACAGCGTGGATTTCATCGCCGCCGAAGACACCCGCGTGGGTGCCCGGCTGCTGAGCCATTTCGGCATCGGCAAGCCGCAGGTCAGTTATTTTGAACACAATCGCAAGGCCAAGGGCGACTACATCGCCGATCGCATCGAGGCGGGTGAGAACTGCGCCATCATCACCGATGCCGGCACCCCTGCCATCTCCGACCCCGGCACCGATCTGGTGGCACTGTGCGCCGCCCGCGGCATTCAGGTGGTGGGTGTTCCCGGCTGCAGCGCCGTGGTCACCGCCCTGTCGGTATCCGGTATGGACACCGGCCGCTTCACCTTCGAGGGGTTCCTGTCCACCAACAACAAGAACCGCCGCGAGCATCTGGAAGAGGTGCGAAACGAGCGCCGCACCATGGTCTTTTACGAAGCCCCCCACAAACTGCTGCGCACGCTGGAAGATATGCTGGCCGCGTGGGGCGACCGCCCCATCGCCCTGTGCCGCGAACTGACCAAGATGTACGAAGAGGTGCGCCGTACCACGCTGGCAGAAGCGGTGGAGTATTATAAAGAAAACGCGCCCCGTGGCGAGTTTGTGCTGGTCATCGGCGGCTGCACCGCCCCGGTGGAGCCGGAGACTCCCGTGGATCTGCTGGCCGAGGTGGCGCAGCGGATGGAGGACGGCATGAGCCTGATGAGCGCCGTAAAGGAAGTCTCCCGCCTGCACAACAGTCCGAAAAATGCCCTGTACCGTCAGGCGCTGGAGCGCTTTGGCGACCGATAAGGAGGCCCCTATGAAGATCATCGCCCGGATCCGAACCGATTTCCCCACCAAGTTCGGCATCCCCCGGCAGCCGCGCCTGGCCGAGCATCTCAAGGCCGCCATCGTGCTGGAGCCGGAATACCGCGACCGCAACGCCCTGCGCGGCTTGGAAGGCTTTTCCCACATCTGGCTGGTGTGGCAGTTCTCCGAAGCCGTGCGCGACACTTGGTCGCCTATGGTCAAGCCGCCCCGTCTGGGCGGCAACAAGCGGATGGGCGTCTTTGCCACCCGTTCGCCCTTCCGTCCCAACCCCATCGGTCTGTCGGCGGTAAAACTGCTGGGCATCGGCGACGAACCCGGCCTTGGCCCCGTGCTCTATGTTTCGGGTGCCGACCTGATGGACGGCACGCCCATTTATGACATCAAACCCTACCTGCCGCTGGCCGACTGCATCCCCGAAGCCACCGACGGCTTTGCCGCCGAGACCCGGGACCATTGCCTGCAGGTGGTGTTCCCCCGGGAATGGCTGGAAATGATCCCCGAAAGCAAGCGCCCCGCGCTGTTCGAAGTGCTGGAGCAGGACCCCCGTCCCGGCTATCAGGATGACCCCACCCGCCGCTACGGCTTTGCATTTTCCGGCTTTGACGTGCGCTTCACCGTGCGGGATGACGTGCTGACCGTCTGTGAGATCGTAAAACTGAAAACAATGTGAAAAAATAAACTTGAATTCTTTACCGGAAACCAGTTGACAGGCAGCTTTGCGCGTGATATAAAAGAAATAATCGACAACTGAAATACAAAGGCTATGACGAAGACGGTCGGGAATGCAGATCTCAGAGAGTCGGACGGTTGCTGCGAGTCCGATATCTGCCGTACCACAAGACCTATCACTTCCAAGCCGATGGGCCGAACCCCGCAAGGGCAGTAGATCCATCCGTATTGCCGCGTTAAGGCATAAGAGTTGATGGACTCTGAGGGGCAGTTGACCTGCAATTTGAGTGGTACCGCGAGTGCGATTTTCGCACCCGTCTCAAAGATTACTTTGGGACGGGTGCGTTTTGTTTTTGTGTGCAATCCACCCCCCTCACGCAAACGCGTAAGAAAGGATTGATTGAAATGTTATTATCCGGTGCTGACATCATCGTCAGAACCCTCATCGAACAGGGCTGTGAGACCGTATTCGGTTATCCCGGCGGACAGGTCATCGACCTGTACGACTCTCTGTACCGCTATCAGGCAGAGATCCGCCACGTGCTGACTGCCCACGAGCAGGGCGCTGCCCATGCCGCAGACGGCTATGC
>JAFYMZ010000043.1 GCA_017548175.1 Clostridia bacterium
GAGGCCAACGATGCCCATCTGCTGCCACACGCCTATCTGCACGCGCTGGAGGAGACCGGCGAAGCCGGCTATCGCAGCCAGCTGGCCGTCTATCAGGAGAAATATCTCTCTCCCCTCACCCCCACCGAAGTGTAACCGCAACAAAAAAGACCGCCCGACGGCGGTCTTTTTCTTTTGTATTCAGTTCCACTTAAAGCCGACCAGACCCATCACATAAATGACGATGACGGCCACAGGCACAAAATATGCGAACACGGGACGCATCCAGTTCTGCAGCTTCAGGCCCTTGCCGGTGTTGACCTCTGCCATAAAGTTGTCCCAGCCCCAACCGAACTTGCGGTAGCAGCAGAACAGGCAGAACATCAGCGCGCCGATGGGCAGCAGGTTGTAGGACAGGATGAAATCCCACAGATCCAGCACGAAACTATCGTCCGCAAAGGGATGGAAATTACCCAGCACATTGTAGCCCAGCGCGGTGGTGCTGGAGGTGAGGAAAATGCCGATGCCGCAGACGACGCAGCCCTTGGCGCGGCTCCAGCCGGTCATCTCTCGGACGCAGGCCAGAATGTTCTCGAACACCGTCAGCACGGTGGACATGGCGGCAAAGACCATAAACAGGAAGAACACGGTGCCCCACAGGCGGCCGCCTTCCATACTGTTGAACACGGTAGCCATGGTCTCAAACAGCAGGCCGGGGCCCTGCGTGACCTGCAGATTATGGGTGGTGCAAGCCGGGAAGATGATGAGGCCTGCGGTGATGGCCACGAAGGTGTCCAGCGCGATGATGTTGACAGACTCGCCCAGCAGAGAGCGCTCTTTGTCGATGTAGCTGCCGAAGATGGCCATGGAGCCAACGCCCAGACCCAAGGTGAAGAAGGCCTGATTCATTGCGGCCACGATGACGTTGCCGTTGATTTTGGAAAAGTCGGGCAGCAGATAGAACTTCAGACCCTCTGCGGCGCCTTCCATATTAAAGCTGTTGACGGCCAGTACCACCATCAGCACCAGCAGCAGCACCATCATATACTTGGTGACGCGCTCCAGACCGCCCTGCAGCTTGAAACTCAGCACCAAAAAGCCCAGCACCACTACGATGGCCAAAAAGCCGAGGTTGATACCCGGGTTGCTGATCATGGCACCGAAGCCCAGATCGGCAGACTGGCCAATCAGGAACTTCCAGAAGTAGTACAGCATCCAGCCGGATACCACGGTGTAAAAGCTCATCAGGCACACATTGCCGAACAGTGCCAGATAGCCGTGCCACTGCCACTTTTCACCGGGTTTCTGCAGCTTGTGGTACATACGCACGGGGCTGGCCTGTGCGGCGCGGCCCATAGCCAGTTCCATCACCAGCACAGGCAGGCCCAGCAGCAGCAGGCACAGTACGTACACCAGCACAAAGCTGCCGCCGCCGTACTGACCGGCCATCCAAGGGAATTTCCACACGTTGCCGCAGCCGATGGCGCAGCCGGCGCTCAACAAAATAAAGCCCAGTCGGGAAGATAATCTCTCTCTCTCATTCATATCCAAATGCCTCGCTCTCTTCAAGAGGTGTATATCCCGTATTTTACCATTTGCGCCGCATAATGTCAAAGGAATCCTGTATTTTCACGCCCTTTCTGTGGGCATACAGCCCCGCAACCCCTTGCGTTTTCTGGTATTTTATGGTATCTTGGACAAGCTTCACTGCTTTTTTCGCGGTTTTCCGCGCAGTTCATCATTTTGGAGGGATCCCACATGACTTGGGAACGCAAACATATCATCCTCGTGGGCAAGAGTCTGCTGGTGGGCAGCATTGCTTCGCTGTCTGCCATCGCCTACCGCGCAGTACTGGGCGAAGCCGACCACCTGCGCCACGAGATCTTCGCCTTTGCCGACTCGCCGCTGCGCATCGCGCTGCTGTTTCTCTTCCTGCTGCTGGTAGGTCTGGTCACCGGCCGCATCACCGAAAGCGAGCCGCTCATCAAGGGCAGCGGCATTCCCCAGCTGGAAGGCCAGTTCCACGGCCACTTCTCCCCCAAGCCGCTGGCCGTGCTCATCAAGAAGTTCATTGCCGGCACCTTGGGCATCGTCTGCGGTCTGTCGCTGGGCCGCGAAGGCCCCTCCATTCAGTTGGGCGCCATGTCCGGTCAGTTGGTCAGCAGCCGCCTGCCCAAATCCGAGGAAGAGGACAACAAACTGCTGCTGTTGTGCGGCGCCTGCGCCGGTCTGGCCGCCGCCTTTAACGCGCCGCTGGCCGGCGTGGCCTTTGCGCTGGAGGAGACCTATAAGAAGATCACCCCCAAAATCGTGCTGGCCGCCGCCACCGCTTCCATCGCCGCCGACATTGTTTCCAAACTGTTCTTCGGTAAGGAAACGGCGCTGAACCTGCCGCAGGTGGACACGCTGCCCCTGTCCCTCTTCTTCCTGTATCCCATCGTGGGCATCGTTTGCGGCTGCTTTGGCGCGCTGTTCAACAAGACGCTGATGTCCACCCAGAAACTGTACAAGAAACTGCCCCTGCGCGATACCTATCGCATCGCCATCCCCTTCCTGCTGGCCGGCGTGTTTGGCCTGCTGATGCCCGAAGTGCTGGGCGGCGGTCATCACATCGTCACCGAGTTGTCCGGTGTGGGGATGGCACTGGGCGCCATGCTGATTTTGCTGGTGGGCAAGTTCGTGTTCACCATGCTCTGCTTCTGCTCCGGCGCACCCGGCGGCATCTTCTTCCCGCTGCTGGTGCTGGGCGCACTGGCCGGCGGCATCATCGGCAGCGGTGCCTGCGCCGCGCTGGGACTGCCCGAGGGCTACGCCATCAACTTCCTGCTGCTGGGCATGGCCGGTCTGTTTGCCGGCATCGTCCGCGCACCCATTACGGGCATCATTCTGGTGGCGGAAATGTCCGGTTCGCTGACCCAGTTCACCGGATTGGTTCTGGTGTCGCTGGTGTCTGCCCTGGTGGCCAACATGCTGGGCAGCAAGCCTGTTTATGACGAGCTGCTGGAGAATATGCTGCGCGACCGCGCCAAGGCCGCAGAGCAAAAATAACAAGGATCCCAAAGAAAAAACGCACCCGACGGGGTGCGTTTTTTGTATGCAATTGCGTTTGCAGGGTTATCTGCACAAAAGCGCGCTGACCAGCATCATCACGCCGCCAAGCAGGAAAAAGACGATGCTGACCCGATGACCCAAAAACTGCTTCACAAAGATCGCCACATAGTTGAACAGGCCGACGCCAACAAAGAATCCGCCGATCACACCCAGCACGACCCAGCCGCTGCCGGTACCCACCAGCACAGCAAACAGGACCGGCGGCAGAACCAGCACGGCAATGCCCAGCAGTGCCATCAGCAACGGTGCAAACCAAGGACGGTTCTGGATTTTGGCTGCAGCGCGCGCCTCTTTGTTCTTCTTATAGTAGTCCCCGGAATGTCTCTTTTGATATTTCTTTTTGCTCATACGATCACCCTTCTGCGATAAGATTCATAACAAAATCCACTATACCACACAAGCGGAAAAATCGCAACCATCGGCGGGAAATGTTGTAGAAAACAAAAAGCACTGCTTTCGCAGTGCTTTCCTTTTTGGTGGAGGCGAGGGGAGTCGCCCGGCTGCGGCCGGAGCGGTGGCGCGAGAAAACAGTCCCCCGGACTGTTTTCTAACACGCGCCCACGGGCTCCCCTCTGCCTGTCAAAGCCATACCAATAAAAAAACACACCCTTGCGGGTGTGCTTTTTTATTGGTGGAGGCGAGGGGAGTCGAACCCCTGTCCGAAAACCTATCCACAAGTCCTTCTCCGGGCGCAGGCGATTTTTAACATTCCCTTACCGCAAAGACAGTCGCCAGACTTTACGATTCGGTAGCTTCATGATGCATGGTACACGCAAAGCTTAGTGTACGCACGGACGCCACTAATCCACGCCTTTATCCGATTCGTGGCCCTACCGGCAAAGACGGCCGCCTTTAATTAGGCAGCGTAACAATATTCAGTATTGTTATTTAATTTATAAAGTACCCATTTTATAGAGGCTGGGCGCCTCTGCCCGCTAAACCTGATTCAAAATCCCCGTCGAAACCTTTACGCCCCCATTTCGGGCAACCGTTACCGGTTGCGCTCTTTCATGGTGCGGTCCATCTCCCGGACGGCATCCCGTCGGGCGGTGGATTCGCGTTTGTCGTGGAGTTTTTTACCCTTGCACAGACCCATCTCCAGCTTTACCCGGCTGCCCTTGAAGTACAGCGACAGGGGGATCAGCGAGTAGCCGTCCTGTTTTACCAAACCGAACAGGCGGTTGATCTCCCGGCGATGCATCAGCAGCTTGCGCTGCCGCATGGGGTCCCGGTTAAAGATGTTGCCCTTTTCATAGGGCGAGATGTGCATGCTGATGACGAACAGTTCGCCATCCTTGATGATGCAGTAGGAATCCTTCAGGTTCACCGTGCCGGCACGGAGGCTTTTGACCTCGGTACCTGCCAGTGCGATGCCGCACTCAAAGGTATCCTCCACGAAATAGTCGTGCCGCGCCTTTCGGTTGACGGCAATCACTTTGGTTCCGGTCTTTTCCACAGCTCGGCACTCCCTTCTGTCAGTATTCCACCCAATTGGGTGGAAATGTATTATACTCCAACCGTCGGGGAAAGTCAAGGGTCGGGCCGTTTGATCCCAATTTCCTTTTGGAATGACGGGTTCTGATTTCAACAACCATTGATATGAACAGAAAAATATGATAAAAATAAACTAAAGATAAATCGGATTTGTTCGAACATCAATCCATATTTTTCTCAAAAGGGTATTGACTCTCACGCTCCGTCATAGTGTATGCTCTCCTTGTGAGGTGATAAAAATGAAAATGCAGATCAAAGAATTTGCCGATTTTACGGGTGTAAGTGTGCGCACACTGCATTATTACGATGAAATAGGACTCTTGCGGCCCGCCTTTGTTGACAGGGCTACCGGCTACCGTTTTTACGATGAAAGTTCTCTTCTTCGTATGCAAGAAATTCTCTTTCACCGCGAACTCGACTTTTCCTTAAAAAGCATTGGCGAGATTTTGTCATCCCCGAATTATGACAAAAGCAAGGCACTCAATGAGCAAAAACAACTTCTCACACTCAAAAAAGAGCGGTTAGAGCGGTTGATTTCTGCTATTGACGGCGCCGGGAAAGGAGAAAATGTTATGGCAGCATTTGATAACAGCGATTTTGAAATATATAAGACCGAATCCCAAGCGCGGTGGGGTGACACCGCCGCC
>JAFYMZ010000006.1 GCA_017548175.1 Clostridia bacterium
CCCCATTTTGGACTGCTTGGATATTCTGCGTCATCAGAACTACACGTCCTACTTTAGGAAGGTCCTGCAGGTGGTTTACGAGGACGTTAAGAGCGGCGTGCTGCTGTCCGAGGCGCTGAATAAGCACAAGAAGGTATTCCCCGACTTCTTCCGCAGCATGGTCCACGTGGGTGAGATCAGCGGTAAGCTGGACGAGGTGTTCCGTTCTCTGGCGGACCATTACGAGCGCGATACGGCCCTGAAGGGCAAGGTCAAGGGTGCCATGGCATACCCCATGATGCTGCTGGGTATGACCGTGGGTATCGTGATCCTGATGCTGGCCTTTGTTGTGCCGACATTCCGGGATGCAATGATGCAGATGGATGTAGAGATCACCGGTATCACCAAGATGGTGTATGATATTTCCGGCTTTGTGACCGATTACTGGCGCGTGATGCTGGTGGCATTGATCCTGTTGGTGATGATCGTTGTGCTGGTGCTGCGTACCGAAAAGGGCGCGTACGGCTTTGACGTGCTGAAACTGAAACTGCCCCTGCTGCGCACTGTGCAGCGCAACCTGCTGACTGCCCGGTTTGCCCGTGCCTTCGGCCTGCTGCTGTCCAGCGGTATGGATATGAACGCGGCGATGGATTCCGTTGAGATCATCATCAACAACCGCTATATGAAGGAAAGATTCCATGCAGCCGCAGAAAGCGTGCGACAGGGTATGTCCCTGACCAATGCCTTTGAGGCATATGACCTGTTCCCCCACATGATGATCCAGATGATCACCATCGGTGAGAGAACCGGCACCATGGAGGACGTTCTGATGCGCTCTTGCGCATTCTTCGACAATCAGGTGGAGACTTCGCTGAACTCTCTGACTGCAAAAATCCAGCCTGTGATGCTGATGCTCATGGGTCTGATCGTGGGTACGCTGTTCATCGCCGTATATTCTCCCATGCTGTCCATCATGAACAATATCGCCATCTAACTCGAGGTGCGTTATGAATACCAATTACGAACTCTTACAATTTTATATTTACAAGCACCTGGTTCGTCGTAAGGATGCCGATAACATTCTGGAGGAATGCAAGCGACTGAACGTGTCGGTGCGCGATTATCTGCGTGCCCGTGAGATGGTCACGGAGGCTACCGAACTGGAAGCCTTGGCAGAGTATTATTGCATGCCCTCTGTCGAAATCGACATGCTGGACATCGATAAGTCTCTGTTCGATCTGTTTACTTATGACTTTATGAAGAAGCATAAGGTCATTCCCGTCAGCTTTGACAAGAACGGCGTGCTGCTGGTTGCCACCGGCAAGCCCTTGAGCGTGCACACCCGTTCCGCACTGTCCGTGCAGTTCAACTGCAAGTACGATTACATTCTGGTGCCTCCCGTGCAGATCGACCGCTATGTCGACTCGATCTCTGCCGTGGTGTCCACCGCTTCCGCACTGGATGACCTGAATAACGAAAAATCCGAGCAGCAGGTGGCCGCACAACTGAATGATGTGGTGGCCATCACCCACGAGGATGACGTTATTAACAATCCTGCGGTGCGACTGGTCGACTCCATCATCAAGGAAGCCATTCCGTATCGCGCCAGCGATATTCACATCGAGCCCTTTGAAAAGAACGTTCGCGTCCGTTACCGTATCGACGGCGACCTGCAGGAGCGCGCAGAGTTCCCCATCGAGGCATACTCTGCCATTTGCGCCCGTCTGAAGATCATCTCCGGTCTGAACATTGCAGAACGCCGCGTGCCGCAGGACGGCCGTATCAATATGAACATCGGCGGTAAGGAATACGACTTCCGTGTATCCACTCTGCCCACCGTACACGGCGAAAAGTTCGTTATCCGAATTCTGGACAAGACGTCCTTCAACTTTACCCGTGCTGACCTGGGCTTTACCGACACCGAGAATGCCATCATCGACAAGATGCTGGCCAAGCCCCACGGCATTATCCTGCTGACCGGTCCTACCGGTTGCGGTAAGTCTACCACGCTGTACTCCTTCCTGAAGGAAGTTAACAATCCCACGGTGAACATCGTCACCGTTGAAGACCCTGTTGAATTTACTATGCAGGGCATCAACCAGACGCAGGTCAATGCCAAGGCAAACATGACCTTCGCAGCGGCACTGCGATCCATTCTGCGACAGGACCCCGACGTCATCATGATCGGTGAGATTCGAGACGAAGAGACTGCTGAAATCGCCGTCCGTTCCGCTATCACCGGCCACTTGGTGTTCAGTACTCTGCATACCAATGACGCACCCGGCGCCATCGTCCGTCTGGGCGACATGGGTGTCGCAAACTATCTGGTTGCCGACGCACTGGTTGGCGTTATCGCACAGCGCTTGGTGAAGCGTCTGTGCCCCGCTTGTAAGAAACGCGCCCGTACCAATGCCAAGGAGATGGAGATCCTGGGCTTGGATGAGCCCATCAGCATCGCCAGACCGCAGGGCTGCCAGTTCTGTAACAACACCGGCTATAAGGGCCGAATCGCCATTCATGAGCTGATGTACATGAATGAGGATATGAAGGTTGCGGTTCTGACCGAGACCAATCTGGAAAAACTGCGCAAGCTGAGCATTGACAACGGTATGGTGCCCCTGTGGAACTCCTGCCGTGCACAGGTGCTCAACGGCAACACCAGTATTCAGGAACTGATGACCCTGAATCTGGAATAAAACCCATCTGCCGGATGCGGAAATGACCGGAACCGGCAATACGAAATCTTGAAGGGGGGACCGAAGAACGATGGCAAAGCAGCATTTTTACTCGCGTGTGCCTGCGCGTGTCAGTATGTATAACCGCGCGGACAGTTTTGATACCTTTGCTCATTCCGAAGGTCTTGACCGTGCGTTTATTGAACGCGAACTTGCTCCGGTATATGAAAATAAACTCAATAAAAACGATATTACCGTCATCCGAAAAGGCGAGATGCCGTATGTGTATGCCCAGTTCAGCACCAAAAGCGGTGCACTGGTGCAGAACTGCATCAAGTTTTTGCCCTTGGATTACACCGGTGAGCGCAGCGCATATCTGTCACACTCGCTGATCTATTCCCAAGAGGAAAAGGATGCGGTACTGTCCGGCAAGGAAGATACCACCTTGAATCCCGCACTGTTTACGGCGGAGATCCAGCAGTTCGATATCACTGCCACCAATGCGGCGCCCAACGGGGCCTATCCGGAAATGGAATATGTGCCGGCGAAGGCGCAGGAGAAGCTGCAGTTGATCCACGATATGGATCCCGAAACGGCAAAGGCATTCTTGTATGCCATCCTGAACGGGTTGTGCGGAAAGGGTAAGCCGGTCTACGTGAAGCTGCGTGGCGAGAACGACACCCTGTCGCTGCGCACCGTGCAGTTGTTCAACGAAGTTCTGGCGGTGCTGCCGTATCAGCTGCGCAGCGGCTTGTCCTTCGTGTCCTATGTCAACGACCCGACCCAGTACGCCAACTTCAAACTGAAGGGCGTGTCGGCACAGTTTGCAGAGATCCCGGCATCCAAGGGCGTGTATTTTGATATGAAGGCGCGCGTCATTCTGGGCTTGCAGCAGGACGAAGTGAACGCCAACAAGGCGCTGGTGAACTTCTTCTATTCGCTGCTGGGCAATCCGGCACTGCGGGAAGAGTTCTTGGGCTATATGGAGCGTGCAACGGCGGCGGTTTCCGGTCTGCAGACGCTGAACCTGAAGACTTTGAGTAATCTGGTGTTCCTGTTCCAGTGCAGCTGCGGCCTGTTCCCCGAACGGGAGATCCTGCCGGATGACAATATGGTATATGAATACCTGTGTGCCTATGAAAAATATCGGGCTGCGTTGAATGAAGAGTACCGGATGCAGGCATATAAGTGTCTGCTGCGGTATCCGCAACATCATGTTGCCATCCCGAAGAATATTTTCGCCAAGGTTTCCCGTCTGTACGGCGGTGAAAATCGGGCGGCAAAGCGCATCTTTATGAATATCGTGCTGGAACTGATCCACACCGATATTATGCGCGATAAATTGTTTACCTTTATCCGCGGTCAGTATCAGGCAGAAGATGCCGATATGAAGGCGACCATCATCGCCGACCTGAGCCGCGTGTTCTACGGCGGCTTCCTGCAGAATCAGCTGCTGAACTTCTTCTCCGAGCAGTTTGCAACGGAAACGGAAGAGACCAAGTCGCTGATCGTAGAAAAATTGTTCCTGAGTATCCGTACCCCGGCGGTACAGAAAAAGATCCTCGAGTTTATCGACCAGCATTATGAGAATATGGACGAGGCACACAAGGCTTCGTTTTACGATATGGTGCTGGAGATGCTGCCCGAGTGCGATGAACTGGCGCAGACTTTGGTGCAGGTGGTCAACCACCACATCACCGAAGACCGCAAGGATGCTTTCGCACAGCGGCTGATCGAGGCACTGGAGTCCGATTACCACAAGAAAGAGCATCGGTTGATGCCCATTCTGGCGGCACACCCCGGATTCTGTCGGGATCTGGTGATCAAACTGGCCTTTGACGGCTGGCGCACCAGAAAGCTGCACGGCGAGTATCTGCAGTGGCTGCAGACTCAGCCTGTGGCAGACAAGACCGCGGCGCTGATTCAGTTGTTTGAACTGATGCCCGATCTGGCAGAGGAGGCAAAAGCAAAACTGCCGGAAGAGGCGGCGGCTTTGTACCAGAACGATGCAGGGAAGTATGACCTGTATCTGTGGCTGGAGACCGCAGACGCGATGGCGGCTTTGCCGGAGGAACTCGGCGCGTCGCTGATCGAATCGGTTGTTCTGCCTGCGGTTTGCCAGCGTGTGCTGGATGTGTTCGACACGAAGGTGCGCACCGACGGTATGGCACTGCTGGAGGCCTTCGCAGAGAAGGTGCCTGCGGTGAAGGATTGCGAGCAATACCGTGTTGTGGATACATATCATGCACTGCAGGATGCAGCGCAGCGGCTGGACTATGCGAAGGCCGTGCAGTGCACCGAGCAGTTGATGCAGACCCCTGAACTGCTGCCCGCGTTGACCGCATATTTGGGTCGCAGGGACACGGATTCCAAGTCTGGATCCCCGGAAACGGTGCTGATGTTGGATATTTTGCGTGAGTTTATGAAGTCGCGCAAGGTGCAGCTGGATGCACTGTACCGCAAGCGTGTGGACAGTTTCTCCCAGCAGTATTACACCGAGCACGGCGCCACCGCCGACGCGGCCAAAGCCGCGCAGGAGGCCGCGACCCGTGCTATGAGCCTGCTGCTGGCGGTGTGCCAAGGCCTGTGCCGCGAGAGCGAAGCAATGAACGCGCAGCTCTGCGCACCGGAAGCCGGTGTGGAGGCCATTGCATCGGGCTTCTCCAACAGCTACGGCAAGGGCGCAGCACATTGGCTCAGCACCCAGCTGGTACCCGACGGCGGCAAGAGCAGCTTCGGCTCCGCCATGCTGCAGCTGGTGCAGATGCAAAAGCCGGCCGGCGGCTC
>JAFYMZ010000044.1 GCA_017548175.1 Clostridia bacterium
CCCATCGTTGCCCGTGCCCAGCAGACCATTGCCGCTGCAGAAGAACTGGGCCTGGGAAAGGAGGTCAAATAAGATGAATAAAGTCGTAGCATCGATCCGCGAGGCCATTCAGCTTTGCGGTCTGAAGGACGGTATGACCGTCTCCTTCCACCATCATCTGCGTAACGGCGACTATGTGCTGAACATGGTGCTGGAGCAGGTGGCAGAAATGGGCATCCGTGACCTGACCGTCAATGCCAGCTCTGTCTTTGATATCCACACGCCTCTGGTTGGCCACATCAAGAACGGCGTGGTCAGCAAGATCCAGTGTAACTATATGTCTGCCGGCGTTGGCCGTCAGATTTCCGCCGGCATTATGGATACTCCCGTAGAGTTCCGTACCCACGGCGGCCGTCCCAGCGATATCATCCTGGGCCGTACCCCCATCGACGTGGCCTTCGTGGCAGCACCTTCTGCCGATACGATGGGCAACTGCTCCGGTAAGTACGGCAAGAGCGCCTGCGGCAGCCTGGGCTATGCCGTGAGCGACGCTATGTATGCAAAGAAGACCGTTGTCATCACCGACAATCTGGTTGCTTATCCTCTGCTGGACTGGTCTATCAACGAGACTTATGTTGACTATGTTGTTGCGGTTGACGCCATCGGCGATCCCAACGGCATCGTGTCCGGTACCACCAAGATCACCCGTGACCCCGTGGGTCTGATGATGGCCGATATGGCTACCAAGGTCATTCAGGCCAGCGGCCTGCTGAAGGACGGCTTCTCCTTCCAGACCGGTGCCGGCGGCGCAACGCTGGCTGTCTCCAAGTACCTGAAGGAGATCATGCTGAAGGAAAAGATCCAGGGCAGCTTTGGTCTGGGCGGCATCACCGGTTATCTGGTGGATATGCTGAACGAGGGTTGCTTTGAGTCTCTGATGGACGTACAGTGCTTCGACCTGAAGGCTGTTGAGTCCATCCGCACCAACCCCCGTCATCAGGAGATCAGCGCAGCACATTACGCCAGCCCCTCCTCCAAGAGCGCAGTCGTTGACAGTCTGGATGTCGTTATGCTGGGTGCTACCGAGATCGACACCAACTTCAACGTCAACGTACATACCGATTCCAACGGCAGTATCATGGGCGGCTCCGGCGGCCACAGCGACACCGCAGCCGGTGCCAAACTGGCCATCATTATCGCCCCCATCCAGCGTGCCCGTCTGCCCATCGTCACCGATCGCGTCACCTGCATCTCCACCCCCGGTGACAGCATCGACGTTCTGGTCACCCAGAAGGGCATCGCCGTCAATCCCAAGAATGTGGAACTGCGCCAGCGCCTGAAGGATGCCGGCCTGCCCGTCCGTGACATTGAAGAGCTGAAGCGCATCGCCGAGCAGATCACCGGCGAGCCCCGCAAGCTGCCTCGCGGCGACAAGGCCGTGGCCAATGTCATCTACCGTGACGGTACCCACATCGACACCATTTACAACGTGCCCCAGCGCTAAAGAAGGGAGCAAATCAGCATGAGAGAAATCAGCGCACAGCGCATTACCGAAACCGTAAAACGTCTTTGTGTAGAGGCTAACTGCCATCTGCCTCAGGATGTGAAAGACCGTATCATCGAAAGCCGCGCACAGGAGCCTTGGGCTCCTGCCTGCGGCATTCTGGATCGCATCATCGAGAACTTCGAGATCGCCGATGCACGCAATGTGCCCATCTGTCAGGATACCGGCGTGGCCTGCGTCTTTTTGGAGATCGGCCGTGACGTGCACATCGACGGCAACATCGAAGACGCCGTCAACGAGGGTGTCCGTCAGGGTTACACCGAGGGTTACCTGCGCAAGAGCGTTGTCCGCGATCCTCTGGACCGTGTGAACACCGGTGACAACACCCCCGCTATGATCTACTACGATATCGTCGAAGGCGATGGCCTGAAGATCACCGTGACCCCCAAGGGCTTCGGCAGCGAAAATATGAGCCAGCTGAAGATGCTGAAGCCCTCTGACGGCCTGCAGGGTGTCAAGGACTTCGTGCTGAAGGTGCTGGAAGAAGCCGGACCCAATCCCTGTCCTCCCGTCGTGGTAGGTGTTGGCGTTGGCGGTACCTTTGACAAGGCTGCTTATCTGGCAAAGAAGGCGCTGATGCGTTCCATCGATGAGCGTTCTCCCGATGCCTTCTATGCCGATCTGGAGCAGGAACTGCTGGACAAGATCAACGCACTGGGCGTTGGCCCTCAGGGCTTCGGCGGTAAGACCTTTGCTCTGGCTGTCAACATCGAACATCTGCCCACTCACATCGCAGGTCTGCCCGTGGCCGTCAACATCAACTGCCACGTGACCCGTCATAAATCGGAGGTGCTGTAATGGAACCCATCAGACTCACCGCTCCCTTTGATCGGGAGACTGCCCGCACCCTGAAGAGCGGCGACAGCGTGCTGCTCAGCGGTGTCATTTATACCGCCCGCGATGCCGCGCATAAGCGTCTGTGCGAGCTGGTTGCTGCCGGCAAAGAACTGCCTCTGGATATGCAGGGCGCAACCATTTATTACGTTGGCCCCACCCCCGCAAAGGAAGGCCAGCCCATCGGCTCTGCCGGCCCCACCACTTCTTACCGTATGGATGCCTATTCTCCCACCCTGATCGCACAGGGCGAGACCGGTATGATCGGTAAGGGCAAGCGTGGCCCCGAGGTCGTTGCTGCCATGAAGGAGCACGGCGCCGTGTACTTTGGTGCCATCGGCGGCTGCGGCGCACTGCTGAGCAAGTGCGTCAAGAAGGCTGAAGTCATCGCCTATGAAGATCTGGGCGCTGAGGCCATCCGCCGTCTGGAGATCGAAGACCTGCCTGTCACCGTCATCATCGACAGCGAAGGCAACAATCTGTACGAGGCCGGCCGTAAGGCTTACCTGGACAGCCTGAAGTAAGAGAACTCTGCTGCATTACCCCGTCGGGATTTTCCCGGCGGGGTTTTTGTGTGTCCGACGGCAAAAACGGGGTTTGACTTGATTTCAGTTTCCTGTTGGAGTATGATGAAAAAAAGACCTTGTTGATTTGTGAGGTGTGTTGTATGCGGCAAAGAAAGGGAAGCGGAAAAGCGGTCCGCGCGCTGGCACTGGTGCTGGCTGTGCTGACGGTGGGGTTACTGTTGCCCCAAAGCCAAAACGCGCAAACGGAGCCGCAGGATGACCGGTGGTATCACGAGCCTGTGGCGGTGACCCCGTCGCAACCCATACCTGACGGAGAACACGAGATCCTGCAGTTGGCCAGCGGTCCGTTTTCCGGCGGCAGCGGTACGTCAAGTGATCCGTACTTGATCGCGACCAAGGCTGATCTGCAGAATCTGGCTTCTTATCCCAGCCGGCATTTCCGCCAGATTTGCGATATCTCATTGGGCGGAGCGCGGTTGACCTGGGGCGTGTATACCTTTACCGGTGTTTATGACGGCGGCGGATACTCCATTTCTGACTTTGCCGGAACGGCAGAGACCGACGTGCTGTTTCGTGTCAATCAAGGCACGATTAAAAATGTGCATATTAAAAATGCCACGGCCGGTGACAGCACCCGTACAGCGGGTTATGTGATAACCGGTTTGCTGGTGCGTGAAAATCAAGGCTTGATTCAAAACTGCTCCGTGTCCGGTGCAGTAAATATGACCAGTCCCGGTCCGCGTGTGTGGATGTATGCCGGCGGTCTGGTGGGAAGAAATAACGGCACGGTGGAAAATTGCCGGAACGATGCCAGCGTGACGGTCTCGGTGCCGGAAAACTGTGAGATTTATGCCGGTGGCATCGTGGGCGAGAATAAGGGCGTTGTCAAAAACTGTATGAATACAGGCGCGATTCGAGCCGAGGAAGGCTGGAAGTCCGTGGTTGGCGGTATTGCAGGTCTGAACACCGGCACGGTGCGAAGCACGAAAAATACCGGCAGCATTTATGGCTGCACCATGTACAACAACACGCAATCCTCGACCAATCAGGCATATGTTGGCGGCATCGTGGGACATAACAAGGGCACGGTATCCTACGGTGAAAACGAAGGCGGTATAGAAGCAGAAGGCAAATCCGTGGGTCGCCACGCCTATGCCGGCGGTGTTACCGGCTATAACGGCGGTGCTTATTCCGATGCAGGCCCTTATGTGGTGGAATACTCCAAAAACAGCGGCAGGGTAGAGGGTCACAGCAATAACGGCGAGGGCCGTGCCGGCGGCATTACCAGTACCTGCTATAAGAACTCTTATGTGCGCTATTGCTGCAACACCGGGTCGGTGAATGCCACCAACAGCGGCAGCTCCAGTCTGACATTGGGCGGTGGTATTGCAGCCACGGTGCAGTACGGTACGATGATGCAATGCTGCAACCACGGCGATGTGTATGTGACTTCGAACAATTATACGGCCATCGGCTGTGGTCTGGCATCGGCCAGCGACGGTGTCTTTGCGGACTGCTATAACGAAGGCAAGATTTATACGGATTACATTCCCAAGTCCTCCGGCAACTATGGCATTCTGGCGGCACTCTTTTACGATAACGGAACCTCCTGCCAAAATTGCTATAACCTGGGTGACATCATCAGTACCAGCAGCACCAACCGGAAATACGGTTTGTATGCGGACCGCGGGGGTTATGATCAGAATACGATCAACAACTGTTTTACCACCTGTTCGTATCGGGTGACCAAGAGCGGCGCACTGATCACGGAGGCGCAGGCGCAACAGCAGAACACCTTTACAGCCTATGATTTCACTCGCATTTGGGGAATTGATCCCAATGTAAACGGCGGTCATCCTTATCTGAAGGCCATCCCCGCAGCCAGTGACCCGAACTGGTATCGGGACCCCAATGCAGATATTCCGGTCAGTGGTGTAAGTCTGGATAAAACCTCTCTGACGATGGATTTGGGCGGTACGGCACAGCTGAACGCCACGGTGCTGCCCGCGGATGCAAAGAACCAAGCGGTGGTTTGGAAATCTTCCAAACCCGGTGTAGTCTCTGTAGACGACACTGGTCGGGTACGCGCCCATGACCCCGGCACTGCGACCATTACCGTGCAGACGGAAGAGGGCGGCTTCCGCGCCACCTGCGTCGTGCGGGTGACTTCAAAATCTCCCACCTTCTCCGGCGGCAGCGGCACGGCGGACGATCCCTATCTGATCGCCAATGCTGCGGACCTGCAAAACATCATTTACCGAAAGAGTGCCTGCTATCTGCAGATTGCCGATATTTCGCTGGAAGGGATGAACTTCCTGCCCATCGGCACGACGGCGGCACCCTTTACCGGTGTTTATGACGGCAACAAATGCCGCATCCTTGATTTGACGGTGGAGTCTGCCGAACAGACTCATCTGGGTCTGTTTGGTGCGTCTTCCGGTGTGATCCGCAATGTGCTGATGGCAGATTGCACGGTCATCGCAGCTTCGTCCACAGGTCGGATCTATTGCGGTGCGCTGGTAGCCTATAATACCGGCAGCATTTCCGGTTGTACGGTGGTGGCAAACCTGTCCGCCAATACCGCTTGGGAAGAACAGGATATATACATCGGCGGCCTGTGCGGCTACTCTGCGACGGCGCTGGAAAACTGCGCCTTTGGCGGCACCGTTCACGGCAAGGTTTCCTATCTGGATAGTACGGTCTATGCCGGCGGTATCGCAGGTGTAGGCAACGGTGCGACGAATTGCCGCAATTACGGCAGAATCAGCGCGGTGGGCGCGCTGGATTGCGATGTGTACACCGGCGGAATCCTGTCCTATGCCAACGGCCCGGTGTCCGATTGCTATAATGCCGGTGCGATCTCTGCCAGTGAATCCCGCTATGCGTTTGCCGGCGGTATTACCGGTTTGAATGCAGGCAATATCACCGGCTGTCGGAATGACGGTGATATTTATTCTGCCACGGCATATGCCGGTTCTTCTGACGGTGACCCCACGCCGCCCGAAGGCGCGCTGGCCGTTTTGATGGGTGGCCCCGAGGCACTGGCCGGCGGCATCACCGGCAGCAACTTTGCACTGTTGACCTACGGTGAGAACA
>JAFYMZ010000045.1 GCA_017548175.1 Clostridia bacterium
CGGCGTGGGCAAGACCGCCGTGGCCGAAGGTCTGGCCCAGCGCATCGCGCAGAATCAGGTGCCTGCCAAGCTGATGGGCAAGGAAGTGTGGCTGCTGGACATGACCGCCATGGTAGCCGGCACCCAGTTCCGCGGCCAGTTCGAAGCCCGCATGAAGAGCCTCATCGACGAGGTCAAGAGTCTGGGCAACATCATTCTGGTGATCGACGAGGTGCACAATCTGGTTGGCGCCGGCGATGCCGAAGGCAGCATGAACGCCGCCAACATCCTCAAGCCTGCCCTGTCCCGCGGCGAGATCCAAGTGATCGGCGCCACCACCTTCAAGGAATACCGCAAGCACATCGAAAAGGACAGCGCGCTGGAGCGCCGCTTCCAGCCCGTCACCATCAACGAACCTTCCGGCGAGGAGACGGTCGAGATCCTGCGCGGCATTCGCAGTTATTACGAGACCTATCACGGCGTGGTCATTGACGAGCCCCTGCTGCCGCAGGTGGTGTATCTGGCCGACCGTTATATCACCGACCGCTTTATGCCCGACAAGGCCATCGACCTGTTGGACGAGGCTTGCAGCGATGTGAACCTGCGCAATCCGCACCTGTCCCGTATCCCCCTGCTGCAGCAGGAGCTGGATGCCCTGATGGATCAGCAGATGAGTTGGGAAGGCGCAGAATCCCCCGACGAGGAACTGTTCGCCAAGATCGCAGAAAACCGCAGCCGCATCCTGCAGGTAGAGGATCAGCTGCAGGCGCTGCGCGCCCTGCCTGCCCCCCACGTGACCATCGACGACCTGTCCCGCGTCATTGAACTGTGGACCAAGATCCCTGCCAGCCGCATCCGTGAACAGGACTTCGAGCGGCTGATGCTGCTGTCCCAGCGCCTGAAAACGCGCATCATCGGTCAGGACCCCGCCATCGACGCGCTGGCTTCCGCCATCCGCCGCCGCAGAGCGGGCATCAGTAACAAGCGCAAGCCGGTGTCCTTCCTGTTTGTCGGCCCCACCGGCGTGGGCAAGACCGAACTGGTCAAGCGCCTTGCCGAGGACCTGTTTGGCAGCGAAGATGCGCTGGTCCGGCTGGATATGAGCGAATATATGGAAAAGCACAGCGTTTCCAAGTTGATCGGTGCGTCTCCCGGCTATATCGGGTATGACGAGGCCGGCCAGCTCACCGAAAAGATCCGCCGCCGCCCCTATTGCGTGGTGCTGTTTGACGAGATCGAAAAGGCACATCCCGACGTGCTGAACACCCTGCTGCAGATTCTGGATGACGGCCGCGTCACCGATGCACAGGGCCGCTACGTCAACTTTGAGAACACCATCATCATTATGACCTCCAACGCAGGCTCTGACCGCCGCGACGGTGCCGTGGGCTTTGGCCGCACCACCACCCAGCAGGGGCAGGACAAGGCTATGCGCGCCCTCAGCGAGATCATGCGTCCGGAGTTCCTCAACCGACTGGACGAGATCATCTCCTTCAACCAGCTGACCCGCGAGGACTTCGCCAAGATCTGCGGCATCATGCTGGGCGACCTGCAGGAGAATGTTGCCCGCAGCGGTCTGACCTTTACTTGGGATCAGGCGCTGGTGGATGCGCTGGTGGAGCAGTCCTATTCCATCAAGTTCGGCGCCCGCAATCTGCGCCGTCTGATCGAAAAGGAAGTGGAAGATCAGGCCGCCAGCTTGATCATCAACGCCTTTGCCCAGCCTGTGAAGAAGCTGTTCGGCACAGCCAAGGACGGCAAGATCGTGGTGACCGGCGAATAATGCAATTTTTTCCGAGGGAGGAAGCCGCTTCCTCCCTCGGATCTTCCGGAAAACTCAAAAGTTTTCCAATGTTTTTTCTGAAACCTATTGACAAAGCGGGATTTGCGTTGTATAATTAACAGGCTGATTTGGAGTCACGCGAACCTGCAGGTGTAGTTCAATGGTAGAATGTCAGCCTTCCAAGCTGAACACGTGGGTTCGATTCCCATCACCTGCTCCATTTTGTACAATGGAAAAAAGAAACCGTTCCGCAATTTGGCGACCCGGTGGCCGCGCCCGTATGTGCCTGTAGCTCAGCAGGATAGAGCAACTGCCTTCTAAGCAGTAGGTTGGGGGTTCGAGTCCCTCCAGGCACGCCAAAAAACGAATATGGTGGATATGGCGCAGTTGGTTAGCGCGCAAGATTGTGGCTCTTGAGGCCGTGGGTTCGAATCCCATTATCCACCCCATTGAGAGCGGGGTCCGAGAAACCTCGGACCCCGCTTTCCTTATATCTTTCGCCGTAAGGCGGCGATACATTGGGCTGTCGCCAAGCGGTAAGGCACCAGACTTTGACTCTGATATCCGCAGGTTCGAATCCTGCCAGCCCAGCCAAATATGATCCAGTAGCTCAGCCGGCAGAGCACCTGCCTTTTAAGCAGGGTGTCCGGGGTTCGAATCCCCGCTGGATCACCAAGAAAAAAGGGATACCCGCAAGGGTGTCCCTTTTTTGTTACTATTCGGTTGGGTCGAACCCCGGACACCCCTATTCAATGCTGTGTCCGGCACTGGACGCGCAGCGTCCAGTGTTCGCCTATCCGCTGGATCACATCTGTTGATCCTTCTTTTCCGTTTTAGCTTTCTTTGTCCCGATTCTCTTCTGATATTCCTTGGTTTCGGTCAGGAGCATACCTTTGTCTTTGTATCGATTCTTATCACTTGTGTAATTAGACGCGGCATAAACACCCCACAAAGCACCCAGCACCGCATAAGTTGGAATCCAACTGCCGACAAAGAAAATCGCACGGATATTCATCAAGGCGCCCACTGCCACACCAAGGACAGCGCCCACGATGATATAGATGAGCCAAATCATTGAATTCCCCCCTTCTTTTACGCTAATTAAATTATACCTCCTCTTTTCCGCTCCGTCAACG
>JAFYMZ010000046.1 GCA_017548175.1 Clostridia bacterium
CAATTTTTAGGTTTCCGGGGGGACATCTTGTCCGGTTTGCAGCTGCGAAGTGACGTTTTTGATCCACTTGTTGCTGAGCAGACGGGGGATGGCGGCGATGAGTTTGACGATATCTTCACTGGAAACACAGAGGAACACTGCCCACAGGGGGAGACCCAGTTTCACGCCCAGGAAGGCCAGCGGCACGCCAAAGAGCCATACCGCGCCCACGTCTACGATGGCGGCCCACAGGGTGTCGCCGCCGCTGCGGAGGATACCCACCACGATGCCGTTGCCCGTAGGACGGATGGTAAAGAGCAGAGCGTTGAGCATCAGCAGCTGGAAAGCGAAGTCCAGCGTTTCCTGCGTGACGTTGTACATCGACAGGATGAAGGGCGTGGTAAAGTAAATGGTGAAGCAGATGAACAAACCTGCCAGCGGCATCAACAGTGCGAAGCGGCGGCTGTCCAGAATGGCGCCTTCTTCGTCGTTGGCACCGATGCGCTGGCCGATCATAATGCTGCAGGCGCTGCCGATGCCGCGCTGCAGGACGAAGAAGAGCTGCATTACCGTGCTGGTGATCTGTACGGCGGCCACGGCGCTGGTACCCAACTGACCGTAAGCCACGTTATACAGAGAATTACCCACCGACCAAAGGATCTCATTGCACAAAACCGGCAGGGTGGTGAAGACATAGGTTTTGATAAAACCGCGTTCCAGACCCAAAATACCGCGCAGAGGAATGGCGGATGGCAGGCGATTGCGATAGATGGTAAAGAGCAGCAGCCCGGCTTCCAAGCCGCGTGCAATGACGGTGGCGATAGCCGCGCCGCGCAGACCCAGTGCGGGGAAGCCCAGCAGACCGAAGATCAGTATGGCGTTGCCCACGGCATTGGTGATCACCGAAATTACGCTGGTGACGGTAGGCAGACGCACATTGCCCGTGCAGCGGCAGACGGTGGAGAAAATCATACTGATGGCGGTGAAGGGATAACTGAAGCCCACGATGAAGAGATAGTCGGCGGCCAAATCAATGACGTAGGCCTCGTGGACATACAACTGCACCAAGTATTGGGGGATCAGCAGCGCGCCGAGGGTAAAGACCGCGGTGGCAATGGTGCCGATGATGAGCATCAGGCTGCCGGTGCGGTGCACATTGACCCGGTCGCGGGTACCCCAGAACTGGGACAGGAAGACGGTGGCACCGGATGTGATGCCGAACAGTGCCAGATTCAGCAGGAAAAAGATCTGGTTGGCGGCACCCGCGGCAGCAACGGCACCGTCGCCCAGACTGCCGATCATCACAACGTCGATCATATTGACCGACGAGGCGACCAACTGCTGGATGGCTACCGGCAGCGCGATGGAAAAGGCGTGGCGCAAAAAGCCGGGATCAAAGAGTGTCTTGAGGGAATATTTCATACGCACCTCCTGTATGGCGGTCTTGCCGCCATAAAAGACAGCCTGCCCGCAAGGGCAGGCTGTATGAGTTATTCGGATTTTGCGGCCTTGTCGCCGTTTTTATGATGACGGCGGCGATGGCGGTTGCGGTTGTGACGGGGACGCTGTTCGCCTTCGCCCTGAGGCTTGGACTGCTCACCGGAGGGGGCGGCAGGCTTTTCGGCAGCGGGGGTCTGGGCACCCTGTGCGGCAGGCTTTTGCTCGCCGGCGGGTTTCTTGTTTCGGTCGCGGCGGCGGCGCTGCTGCTGACGGGGGCCCTTTTCACGGCCGGCACGCAGTACGGTGCACTCGTCACAACGGAAGGTGACGGGGGTGTCGGGGTTGTTCTGCAGACGGACTTTGCAGCAGCCCTTCAGCAGAGAGGTGTCGATGATGGTGCCGCGACCCTGCGGCGTGTCAACCAGACTCTCGTTGGGCGGGGTGGTGCGCAGCAGTTCCTGATAAGCGTCGTTTTCGTACTTCAGGCAGCACATCAAACGGCCGCAGGTGCCGGAGATCTTGGTGGGGTTCAGGGACAGACCCTGATCCTTTGCCATATTGATGGAGACGGGCTGGAAATCGTCCAGGAAGGTGCTGCAGCACAGGGGACGGCCGCAAATGCCCAGACCGCCGATCATCTTGGCCTCGTCACGGACACCGATCTGACGCAGCTCGATACGGGTGCGGAACACGCCGGCCAGATCCTTGACCAGATCGCGGAAGTCTACACGACCGTCCGCGCTGAAATAAAACAGGATCTTGCTGCGGTCAAAGGTATATTCTACGGCAACCAGCTTCATTTCCAGCTGATGCTTGGCGATTTTTTCTTCGCAGGTGCGGAAGGCCTTGTCCTCGAAGGCAAGGTTGTCTTCCATGGTCTTGCGGTCGGCAGGGGTGGCGATGCGCAACACTTTCTTCAGGGGCTTGACGATGGACTCGTCCGGCACCAGGTCGTTGCCCATCACGGCCTCGCCGTATTCCGCACCGCGGGCGGTTTCGACGATCACGTCCTGATCTTTTTCAACCTTCAGGCCGTTGGGGTCAAAATAATATACTTTTCCGACTTTTTTAAATCGGACACCAATTACTTCAGTCATAGGGATCCTTCCTTAGCACCGGGCGCAAAAGGCCGACAAGGCTCCGGCCAAGGCCGAAGGAGACGGATTTTGTGCCAGCATGGTGCGCTGTTCTTTCAAATATTCAAAGACGCTGATCATCTGCCAGCTGCCACCGGACTTGGCGGCGGCGCACAAAAGCAGACAACATTCGTCACAAAAAGCGGCATATTCATCCCGGGACAGTTTGCCAAGGTTCTGGCAAACGGCAAATACAGCCAGTTCACCCCGGGGCAGAGCATCGATAAACTCGCCGGCCAACAGGCGGCTTTTGGGTGCGTCACCTTGCAGCAGGGCCAAAGCACGGCCCATCGCACCCTGCGAGGCAGCCATCGCAGCCCGGATCTGGGGCTCGGTGGCGGTGGGAACCTGCTGCTGCAGCGCGGCAAACAGCGGCGCGTCTTCCAGCGGTGCCAAGCGGAAGGGCTTGCAGCGGGAACGGACGGTTTGCAGCATGGCTTCCCGATTTTCGCACAACAGAATGAATACGGAAGAAGCCGGTTCTTCCAGCACTTTCAGCAGTGCGTTCTGCGATTGCATATTTAGTCTGTCCGCTTGCTCGATGACAAATACCTTGAAGTCACTTTCGCTGGCGCGGATGAAGTTTTTTGCACGCAGGTTGCGGATCTCTTCCAGATTGGGGGCTTTTTCCCCGTAGGTCAGCCAATGGACATCGGGGTGGCTGCCGGCCAGAATGCGGCGGCAGGTGGGGCAGCGCAGGCAAGGGCCGTCAGGCTCTTTGCACAGAAGTCCCAGCACGATGTCGCGGGCAGCGGTACGCTTACCGATGCCTTGGGGGCCGTCCAGCAGGATGGAGGAGCCCAATCCGGAGGGGGGCAAGCGGAAAAGAGCGGCCTTTAGCCGCTCATTCCCTAAAAGATGCGGAAGACGCATCAGACTTTTTCGAAACGCTCTACGTCCAGAACGAAGATGGTAGCGCCGCCCACGGTAACCTCAACGGGCATAGAGGGGTAGAAATTGATACCGGCCTCGGAGGTGGTGGGGATCAGCTGCTTGCGGCTCTTGGAGTAGGTAGAGATGATATCGATGACATCCTGAACCTTGCTGTTATCCACACCAATCAGCACGGTCACGTTGCCGGCACGGAGAAAACCGCCGGTGGTGGACAGCTTGGTGACGGAGAAACCGTTCTTCATCAGATTCTGTACAACGGTAGAAGCGTCGTCAGCGTTCAGAATCGCAATAATCATTTTCATAAATGGAGACCTCCTTTGTCTTGCAAATCTTACAAGTTACTATTATTATACAGGATTTTTCGGGAGTTTTCAATCCTCAATTGCATATTCGGCGGCATTTTCCGGCATAACGGGCGGCGGTGCGGTATAGCGCCGGGGGATGCGCTCGGGTACGAAGACGGGGTCCACCTCGAACCAGGCGGAAGTGCCGGGGGACAGGTTCAGGCCGGTGGCATCTACGGTGGTATGGGTAGCGCCCACACGGCCGATGATGCGTGCGCGCTTGCCGCCCACATTCACATAGTACCGGGAACGACCGAACAGAACGCGCAGGGCGTGGCGGAAACGGGCACCCAGACGGAAATCGCAGCGGATGGGCTGCACCAAAAAGCCGTCGGCATAACCCACCGGAATGATGGCCACTTCCATGGCCTGCTTGGTAACGTAATCGCCGCCTTCGCCGATGGTGGTACCCTTGGGCAGCCAGTTGATCTCGGCTACGGCAGATTCCAGTCGGCCTACCGGCTGCAGGCCGTACTCACCGCGGGCGCGGATGCGGCCGGTGAGGGCGCTGCCGATGCGCACGGCGTCCAGACAAGGTGCCTTGGCAAAGAACAGACCTTCGGAATCGGAGGCGTGCAGCATCCCGGGTTGGAAGCCGGCCTGCCGGACCTTTTCTACCATTTGCATAAAGGCATCGTACTGTGCCTGCGTCTTTTTCCGGTTGGTGGCGGCGTTGGCATATTGGGTAAACATACCGGTGACATTCAGACTGGTGAGATAGCGGAATACCGCCAGCACACGCTCCAGTTCGTTGGGGGTAAAGCCATAGCGACCCAAACCGGTATCGATTTTGATATGCACATCGCAGGCCATTCCTTCGGCTTCGGCCATACCGTTCAGTGCCACGGCGGCATCGTAAGAGCCTACCGTTGCGGTGGCGCAAGCCTGCAGGATGATGCTGATATCCGCAGGACTGGTGGTGGAGTGGAGTACCAGAATTTCTTCCTCCTGAAAGCCCCAATCCCGCAGCTTCTGTGCATCCAGCGGCTCTACCACGGCAAAGCGGCGGATGCCTTTGGTGCGCAGCAAATCGGCCAGCATATGCAGATCCATACCGTAGGCGTTGGCCTTCAGCACGGGGATCACTTCTGCAGAGCCGGCTGCGGTGCGTACCACATCCAGATTGCTGAGGATCTTAGCGGTATCGATGGTCAGGATATTCATATGGTTCACCTCCGGGTGTTATGCCAGGGCCTCCGGGAAATAGCGACGGATGACTTCCAGGACACCGTAGCTGTTGTTATTTTCGCAAACGTAATCGGCCAGTGCTTTCAGTGCAGGGGTGGCGTTGGCCATGGCGCAGCCGACACCGGCCCACGCCACCATATCGGCATCGTTGCCGCTGTCACCGCAGACCACGACTTCTTCCTGACGGATGCCGTAGTGTGCACACAGCACCTTCAGCGCTTCCGACTTGCAGACGCCCTTTTGCATCATTTCCACCAGAGTGGGGGTGGAGGAGGCGATATACAGGCGGTCGCCGGTGGCCTGTGAGAAGGTCTGCATCCGCAGGGGGACTTCTTCGGGCGCGCACATCGACATCATTTTGGGAGAGGGCTGCAGCTCTGCTTCGCTGAGTTTGCCCAATGCCACGGGGGGCAGGGTTTTGGAGTCGGGGTCCACCAGCGTTTCACGCACGATCTCGGCGGCGGCAACGTGATGATCCTGATACAGCTGCAGATACCAGCCGTGCGACTCACCGCAGCGGATGATGGCATCCTGCAGGTCTTTGGGCAGGGGACTGTACAGCAAGGGCGGATCGCCGGCGGCCGTTTGGATCAGTGCGCCGTTGTAGCAGATGAGGGGGGCCTTCAGACCCAGTTCCAGTGCATATTTTTGCACGGTGGGATACATTCGGCCGGTGGACAGGGTCACGATGATGCCGGCATCCATCAGTTTGGTGATGGCCTCGGCCACATCCTGGGGGATGGTATTGTCCCGCATCAGCAGGGTGCCATCCAAATCAAGGGCAAGCAGTTTGTAACTCATAATTTCTCCATCAGCAGAGCCAGCACGCCGGTCTGCTCTAAAATACGGTAGATTGCCAGCAGCATCGCCATCAGTTCGATGAGCACCATCAGATGGCAGAAACGCAGGTAAAGGGAGTTGGTACGGATGTAAGCGCCTTTGCCAAACTTCCACGTGTCACGGAAGGTGACTTCGGTATAGTCTTTCAGCCACGGGTCAACACCCAGACGGGAGGATTCTTCCTTGGCGCGCCGGGCGCGGGCTTCCAGCGACTTTTTGCCGGTGCTGTTGTCGAAGTAGTAATAGTAGTTGGGGTGATGTCCCAGCAGTTTGTCTTCCTGAATGGGGCAGTACTTGGGTTCTTCGACTTCTTCGCCGTCGTTGTCAATGAGGCGGGCCATCCGCTGGGCGGTATCCATATGACCCTGATAGACGCGGGCCCATCGCTTGAACAGTTCGCTCATGATACTGCTGAACATTAACAGAATGATGCTGAACAGCAGAGAGAACCAAGGCGAAGTGTCGGAGCTGATGTTGGTGCCCAGAAAAAGACCGACAACCACAAGATGCAGGCTGAGGAAGTTGTGGCGTTCGTTTTCAATATGACGGGCGTGGTTCAGATTTTCTTTCATACATTCCAAAAGAAAACTGCGATAGCCGTCTTTGTCATTGGCCTCCAGCGGAGAAGGGGTGGAGGGAGTAAAGAGCATGGCTTTTTTCTTCTGTTCTTCACGGGTGATCGTATCAGGCATCTGGAATGTCCTCCTTTGGATATACTTACTTACATTTTACATCATTTGGATATAAAATTCCATAGAAATTTACGAAAAATATGCCCGGGAACGGTTCTTTTGCAAAAAAATAAGGCCGCTTCCGGATGGAAGCGGCCTTGGAAAGGCGGAAACTTATTTGTGGTCCTGCTCGTACATATGGTTCAGCAGGTTCAGCGCATTGTTGCTGTAACCGACCTCGTTGTCGTACCAAGCGACGACCTTGACAAAATGATCGGTCAGGGCAATACCGGCACGGGCATCGAAGGTGCTGGCGTGGGTGTCGGAGATGAAGTCGCTGGAAACGACATCATCGTTGGTGTAACCCAAAATGCCCTTCATGGGGCCTTCTGCTGCGGCACGCATCGCCTTGCAGATGTCGGCGTACAGAGCGGGCTTTTCCAGATTGACGGTCAGGTCAACAACGGAGACGTCCACAACGGGAACGCGGAAAGCCATACCGGTCAGCTTGCCCTTCAGCTCGGGGATGATCTTGCCAACGGCCTTGGCGGCGCCGGTGGAGGAGGGGATGATGTTGTAGGTGGCTGCACGGCCGCCGCGCCAATCCTTCTTGGAGGGGCCGTCAACGGTCTTCTGGGTGGCGGTGGTGGCGTGTACGGTGGTCATGAGGCCATCGGTGATGCCGAAGGTGTCATGGAGAACCTTGACGATGGGGGC
>JAFYMZ010000047.1 GCA_017548175.1 Clostridia bacterium
CCCGGAGGTCGGAGGTTCAAGTCCTCCCTCCGCAACCAGATCGAGTCGTCGTAACGGATTTCGTTACGACGACTTTTTTGTTTTGTTCCGTCATCTCCGCTCGTACCACAAAAACGGCCGATTTATACCACTTCGAGCAGCTGCCTTTGAGCAGTTTTTTCTTTTCTGCGTTTGGAAAAGGAAAACACGGGTCAAAATAAGCGTATCCGGAAGCTGCGCCAAAAATTCCATCATATTCTGTTAAAAAGACGCGCAAATTTTCGATTTATCTTGACAAAATCCCCGATTTATGATATTTATTACCAGCAATACAAACTATTTCGCGTTAAGATGCAAGCAGGTCATTCCGACTTGTTTCAAATGATCAGACTCAACGTATGTCATTCGTCATACAACGAGTCTTATTTTTTCGACGCCAAGTATGGTTGCTCCATGCTTGGGATTTTTTATTGGAGGAGTTAAAATGGAGTTTTTTGGTTTTACCCTTTTCGGCGGCCTTTCCGGCACTGCTCTCTTGGCCGTTGCTGCCGTCATTTTTGTTGTTGGTCTGGCTCTGACCATCAAGGGCGGCGACTGGTTTGTTGATTCTGCCTCTTGGTTTGCAGAAGCCACCGGTATTCCCAAGTTTGTTGTCGGCGCAACCGTCGTCTCCTTTGCCACCACGCTTCCCGAACTGCTGGTTTCTGTGCGAGCTGCCATGAACGGCTCGGCACAGCTTGCTATCGGCAACGCAATCGGTTCCGTTACCGCCAATACCACCCTGATCATGGGTGTTTCTCTGGTAGCCATGGCAGGCGCTGTGAGCAGAAAGAGCTTTTCCCTCAAGGGTGGCCTTCTGCTGGCCGCCATCGTTGGTCTGACGGTTCTTTCTCTGGGCAATTCTCTCCCCACGTGGTCTGCCTATGTCCTCTGGGCCATTTTCCTTGTGTTCATGGTCAGCAATCTGGTGGAAGGCAAGCAGGCATCCGTAAGCGATGAAATCGACTCTTACGAAAAGAAGCAGATCCCTTCCAAGATCTTCTTCTTTGTCATCGGTACCGCTTCCATCGTTTTCGGCGCAGAGTTCCTCGTTTCCTCCGGTAAGACCATCGCTTCCGGCATCGGCATCAGCGAAACGATCATCGGCTTCACCGTGATCGCTCTGGGTACATCTCTGCCCGAACTGGTCACCACCCTTACCGCCATCCGCAAAAAGGAATCCTCCCTTTCCGTCGGCAACATCATCGGCGCAAACATCATCGACACCACGCTGATTCTTCCCCTTTGCGCTGTGATCAACGGCACTGCCCTCCCCGTGGAGAGAATCAACCTTGTCTTTGACTTCCCCGTCTGCATTGCCGCCTGCGCCGTCGCCATCATCCCCACCATCATCATGGGCAAGTTCAAAAAGTGGCAGGGTTATGCGCTTCTTGCCATCTACGCTTTGTACATGCTGCTCCTCGTCCTCAACGAGACGGGCGCTGTGACTCTGGCGTAATTTTCAAAGCGCGCAGTTCCAACTTCTTCTGTTACCAAAAACGAGCAGTCAGTCCTTTGCGGACTGACTGCTCGTTTTTTTACTTGTTGTCGGGAAACGTTTCCCATCATTCGCCAACAGCCTTGTTGGTCAACATGGTTTTCACCATACGCAGCATCGAAGGCTTTTCCATGCGGGTCTCGCCTTCGCCCAGACGCATCACAGTCTTGCCCGCCGCTTGGGCGCTCTCCCAAACAGGCACGCTCTCGCCCTCATTGGGATTTCCGGAGCGGACAAAGTTGCACAGATAACGCACCATATCTTCGCTCAAGCAGTCATCCTTTTCTTCCATGGGACGCCAGCTGATGTGATGGGTGCCAAACCAGTACCACAGGTCACTGGAATGCCATGCGCCGTTCTCATCACCCGGCAGACGGCGGTCAAAATGCCAGACAAAGCTGTCCTTTGCCCGCTGCGCGCACCACTTGAGGGACATGGAGTGCAGAATGGGCGGCATCATATCGTGGCTGGTGGCACCGGCCAGATAGGGAATTTCGTGAATGCTGGGCTGTGCCGCCACAAGCGCACCGTCCACACAGGGAGATGTGGCCATCGTGCCGCCCTTACATTCCTTCTTCGCCCGCTGCCACAGGGCAAACAGCTGGTCGGCAGGCAGGGCGCGGAACTGCTCCAGCGTGTCGCAGCCTGCCAGCTTCATGGCCGCCTGCCAAAAGGCAAACAGCTTTTCCGGTGCCGGGGCTTTCATCATACCGCTGACACCGCCGCCGCTGGACATGACCGCACCGCGGAACAGGCCTTGGCTCAGCGGGCTGAGGCAGTGCTGCTGCACACTCATAGCGCCGGCGCTCTGGCCCATGATGGTGATTTTCTCCTTGTCACCGCCGAAAGCCGCGATATTCTCCCGCACCCACTCCAGCGCGCACAGCTGGTCATACAGGCCGTAGTTACCGCATTTTCCGGCTTCTTCCACCAATTCCGGCAGACACATAAAACCCAAAGGACCCAGACGGTAATTGATAGTCACACCGATGACACCCTTGGTGGGCCACACCGGCTCATCAAAATGCTTTTCGTGGCCGCAGCCGCCGGTGAATCCGCCGCCGTGGATATAGAACAGCACCGGCAGATTGTCGCCCGCTTTTGCCTCCGCCGGCGTAAACACGTTTAAGAACAAGCAATCTTCGGAGTAGCGGTACGTCTCGCCTTTGCGAAACTCGTTGTAATAAAAGATCTTCTTGGGCATCTGCTCTTCATCATAGAATGCCCGGGGCTGATAGCAGCAATCACCGTAACGGTCAGCCTTGTATACGCCGTCCCAGCCGGTCACCCGCTGCGGATACTGCCAGCGGCCTGCCGTGGCGTAGCGGATGCCCTTATAGGCGGCGGTGCCGGGTACGCGGCCGGCGCAGCCCTGCACAGGGCCGCAAGGGGTATTTACAATATAGTCCATGGCGGTTACCTCGCGGAAAAGATGTTTTTCATGGTGGTTTCTTCTACATGATAGCGGAAAAACAGCGGCACGGCAAGAGAGCCGTGCCGCTGCGGAAGATTATTCGTTGATTTCAGCAGATGCCTCAGCAGCAGTCTTCTGTGCAGCCATCTTGGCGCGGATCTCGGGAGTGATGTTCCACACGAACTTGAAGGCAGCCCAAGAGCCCAGAATGAACACAGCGGGAACCAGCAC
>JAFYMZ010000007.1 GCA_017548175.1 Clostridia bacterium
AGCGATGGCCTCCTGGGAAATTCTACGGAAAGAGAATCTCTGGCAGCGGGACAGAATGGTCGCGGGAACCTTATGCAGTTCCGTGGTTGCCAGGATAAACAGCAGATGCTCCGGAGGTTCCTCAATGATCTTCAGCAGGGCATTGAAAGCGGAGATGGACAGCATGTGGACCTCGTCGATGATGTACACACGCTTGCGGACCTGGCTGGGGGTATAAATGGCGTCATCCCGGATATCACGGACATTGTCAACACCGTTGTTGGATGCTGCGTCGATTTCCAGCACATCCATGCAGGAACCGTCATCAATGGCCCGGCAGGCCTCACAACGGTTGCAGGGATTGCCGTTTTCCGGATGCAGGCAGTTGACCGCCTTGGCCAAAATCTTGGCGCAGGTGGTCTTACCGGTACCGCGGGTGCCGGTAAACAGATAGGCGTGGGACACGCGATCCTGCTGCACCTGATTGCGCAGGGCATTGGTGATGGCATCCTGCCCGAACACGTGGTCAAAGGTCAGGGGTCTCCATTTTCTGTATAGTGCCAGATGTTGCGCCATGGCCGTCGCTCCTTTTTTCGGTATAAAAAATACAGCTTCGGTTTTGCCTGCACGCTCTTCCGACGCTCTTTTCCATGGCGCAGGGCCGGTTGGCCACGGCACCCACAAGCATCTGCTTAATGCTGCTCGGTTCCCCGCCTGACATGGTTCACAGCGATGTGTTGCGTGGGACCGGCGCTGCGCCACAGGAAAGAACTGTGCTGCGGAAGAGGCCGCTGCAGGGGCAGAAGCCGTTGCTGTATCTTCACCGATATATTATACAATAGATTTTCCCCCAACGCAAGGGCTTTTGCAAAAAACTGGCGGGCAGAACCGGCCACTCTACACGCTTTCCCTTGACAAACGGCAGAAAAAACGATATTCTATAAGGGCAAAATTGATTTGGAGATGTACCCAAGTGGTTGAAGGGTCCGCACTCGAAATGCGGTAGGTGTGTAACAGCACGCGAGAGTTCGAATCTCTCCATCTCCGCCAAAACGACAGGCTTCGCGCCTGTCGTTTTTTCATTTCTCCCGCTTTGTGTCCGGTATGCTATACTGGTTGGACGGGAGGAGTTACTATGTTACAACACAACTTGCGAACGCAGTCCATGGAGTTTGCGGTATCCATCGTAAAGCTTGTCAAGACGCTGGAGGCGCGGAACGAATCGGTCATTTCCGGTCGGCTTGGCAAAAGCGGCACCTCCATCGGCGCGTACGTTCACGAGGTACAGGCGGCCGTCGACCGGACCGACCGGACCGCAAACCTGCAGCACGCGTTAAAAGAAGCAGACGAAACGGCCTATTGGCTGGAACTGCTGTACCGCACCGGAGACCTGTCCGAAGAAGCGTACCGGGCGCTGGAGGATGCCTGCAGTCACCTTCGCCGGATGCTGGCGCGGGCCATCCGCAGCACCCCGCGGCCGCAGCCCGACCTCCGGCCGGCGCCTGCGCCTGCGCCCGAGGGCGGCGACATCCTGTTTGCCGATTATATGGAGCAGTGGCTGGACGTCATCAAGCCGTCGGTGGCCGTGCCCACCTTTGCCGCATACGCCGCCACGGTCAAAAAGATCGTGGTGCCTTACTTCCGGCAAAAGGCCGTGACGCTGCGCGACCTGACCGCCAAGGATATTCAGGCGTTTTACCTCTGCCAGCTTGCCCGGGTCAGCCCTTCTTCGGTGCTCCATTACCACGCCAACATCCATAAGGCGCTGAAATACGCCGTCAAGCTGGATCTCATCGCCGTCAACCCGGCGGATAAAGTAGAGCGCCCCAAAAAAGACCGCTACGTGGGCAGCTTTTACGATGCCGACGAAATGAGCGCCCTCTTTGCGGCGGCAATCGGCAGCAAGCTGGAGATGCCCATTCTGCTGGGCGCCTTTTACGGCCTGCGCCGCAGCGAGGTCATCGGGTTGAAGTGGGACGCCATCGACTTCGAGCAGAACACCGTCACCATCCGCCATACGGTGACCTCCTGCGATCTGGACGGCAAGCGCATTCTGGTGGCCGCCGACACCACCAAGACCAAGGCCAGTATGCGCACCCTGCCGCTGGTGCCTTTTTTGCGGCAACGCCTGCTGGCGCTGCGGGCCCAGCAGCAGGAAAACCGCCGGCGGCAGGGCAGCGGTTACAGCACCGCCTATCTGGACTATGTCTGTGTCAACGAAAGGGGCGACCTGCTCAGGCCCCACTATGTCACCAAAACCTTTCCCAAACTGCTGCAAGCCAACGGCCTGCGCCGCATCCGCTATCACGACCTGCGGCATAGCTGTGCTTCCTTGCTGCTGGCCAACGGCGTGCCTATGAAACAGATCCAGGAGTGGCTGGGGCACAGTGACTTTTCCACCACGGCCAATATTTACGCCCATCTGGATTACAGTTCCAAACTCACCTCGGCCGATGCCATGCTCAGCGGATTGGGTCTTTCTTCCGAAGAAGCCGAAGGGAATCCCGACCGCGCAGTCCCTCCCCGCTGAGGGCAGACACGAAAAAACCGCACGGAGAGGCATTGCCTCCGTGCGGTTTTATCTTGTGTTTGTTTATCGGCCCACGGCCTTGCGGATGCCGTGCAGAATGTCCAGATTCTGCTCCATGGTCAGATTGTCCACCATCATGGCAGGTACGCCCAGTACGCCGTCCACGGCGCCGGCCTCCATCACCAGACGGGCGCGGCGCAGCTCGTCTTCGTCCGAGGGCAGCAGATCCCGGTCGGCAAAGACCCCCAGCGCAGCGGCCAAGCCCCAGCCCCACCAGTTGGATACGCCGGCCACCAAGGTGTAGTCGGCCTGCTCCCGTGCGCACACCTGCGCGCCGCGGGGGTCGGACAGGCTCACCGCCTCGGCCATCAGACCCAGACCCAGCTCGTTGCCGCCGTCGCCCACGGCAACGGTGATGGCATCGCTTTCCACAAACAGGGTGTGGGTGTCACCCAGCAGATGGTCGATGGTCTTGCCGCGGAAGTTGTAATAATGCCCGTCGGCCGCCATGCCCGGCCGCTCCAGCGCGATGATATGGCTGGGGCGCAGCTCCTCCAGCAGCTTGCGACAGGCTGCCGCGCCGTTCTCGGTGGGAATGGCGCGCACATCCACGCCGGGCAGCGCATCGTCACAGGCCACCTGCACCACCCGCAGGCAGTTTTCATCGGTGACCACGATGGGCTGCGCCCCAATGGCGTGCAGCGCGTAAACCAGCGCCGCCACACCGGCAGGGCCGTCGGTCTCGGCCGCACCGCCGCCGTGCAGCACGGGGAATCCCGTGATGAGCAGCACCCGACCGGCCTGCTGCAGCGAGCGGCACAGCCCCTGCAGATCGGGGGCGGGCGCAGCCGCCAAAATGCCCCGTCGGCCGGGGTCGGCGTGCTGCAGCACCGACCAGATTTCGGTCAGCGCGGCAGAAGGTTCCAGTTTTACGGCAGTCTGCGGCATAAAAAACACCCTGTTTCTTTCATACTTGTGCGAATATTCGCATATTGTGTCCCATTTTATCACAATTCCCCGCAAAAGGGAAGAGCAGGGTCTATTGTTGACCCTCGAAAAATTGGGTTCGGTATTCTTTGGGGGTATAGCCGGTTTCCGCCTTGAACACCCGAATGAAGTGGCTTTGGCTGCTGAAAGCCAAATAGGCGGCAATCTCGCCGTAGGAGAAATCGGCGTAGCGCAGCATATTTTGCGCGGCCTCAATGCGGCGGCTGCGGATGTACTCCGTCACGGTCAAGCCGGTTTCCCGCCGAAAAATGGTGGAAAGGTAACTTGCGTTCAGTCCCAAGGCCGCGGCAATGTCCGGCACGCGGATGGGCTGATGCAAATGATTGTAAATAAAATCCATGGCCTGGGTCACCGGGCGGGAGCGGGCGGCGGCTTTCTTCCGCTGGGCCATTTCCCGGGTGTAGTATTCCAGCATCTCGGCATGCAGCGCCTGAATCTCCGGAACGGTTTGCAGCCGATCCATTTGCAGAATGAACAGGTCGCTGATGTTATAGGACCGCTCGGAAGGCATGCCGCCGGCAATGGCGGTACGACAAGCCAATGTGATGCTGGCAACGAAAAGATATTTGTAATTGCGCACCGGATCGTCGGATACGTGTCCCGGCAGAGAAGAGGCAAACAGCTTGCTGCCTTCTTCCACGGCGCGCAGGTCTCCGGCCGCCAGCAACCGATACTGCAGCATATCCTCTTCGTGGGTGTGGTGTCGATTGTCTTGCTCTCGGTTGAGAAACTCCAAATGCCGGAGTTTTTGCTCCGTTACCGCGCGATGCTTCATACCAACGCCTCTTTTCTTGAAATGACATAAAAAATATATCATAAAACCAAAAAATATGCAATCATTGCAGGAAAAAACATGCTATGATGACTGCCGAAATCACGAGAAAAAAGGGGGGCGTACCATGAAAAAAGAACGACGCGCGGCGGCTGCCGTCTGTGATATGACGATGGGAGCACCGCTGCCGCTGGTGCTTACCTTTGCGGTTCCGCTGCTCATCAGCGATGTGTTTCAACAGGTGTACAGCATGGTGGACACGATGGTGGTGGGTCACGTGCTGGGCGATGCGGCCATTTCCGCTATCGGTGCCACCTCGGCGCTGTATGCGCTGCTGATCAGTTTGGCATCCAGTATGAATACCGGATTTTCCATCGTCATCACCCAAGCCTTTGGTGCGCGGGACATTGAAACAGTAAAGCGCGGCGTTGCCGGTGCCATGCTGTTGAATCTGGCCGTGGCGGCGGTGCTGACGCTGGCTGCGGTATGGCTTTTGCGGCCGCTGCTGCGGTGGATGAATACGCCGCAGGAGATCTTCCGGGAAACCTACCGCTATATCGTGATCCTGTGCCTGGGCCTTGCGGCCACCGTCGGCTATAATTTGTTTGCCGGCCTGCTTCGGGCAGTGGGCAACAGCCGCACGCCGCTGTATTGCTTGCTTTTGTCCAGCCTGGTCAATGTGGTGCTGGATATTCTGCTGGTGGTTCCCATGGGTGTAGCCGGTGCAGCCGTTGCGACGGTGGCAGCCCAAGCGGTGGCCGGCGTGCTTTGTGCCGCCGCGTTCCTGCGGCAGCAGCGTGCGCTGCTGCCCGACCGTGGGGCGTTTTGCGCCTGCAAAAGCCTGTTGGGCCGCTTGCTGTCTGCAGGCAGCGCAATGGCACTTATGCTGTGTGTGGTGAACCTTGGCTCCGTCATCTTCCAAAGCGCAAATAACGGCTTGGGTCAGGCCTATATTACGGCCCATACGGCGGCGCGCAAGCTGATCCTGATCTTTATGCAGCCCATGGGTACGCTGGCAACGGCGGTGTCCACCTTTGTGGCGCAAAACTGGGGCGCAAAGCAGTACCGCCGGATTCGCGACACGCTGCATCGGGTATTGTTGCTGGAGGTCGCATGGGGCGCGATCGCGTTCGTGCTGGTGTGGCTTACCGGTGATTGGCTGGTGCGCGTGACCACCGGCAGCCATGATGCGGCTACCGTGCAGAATGCAGTATTCAGCTTGCGGGTGCACGTCAGTATGTTCATCCCCCTTGGTTTGCTGCTGTGCCTGCGCACAGCGCTGCAGGCCATGGGCCACAAGCGTGCGCCGGTGCTGTCCTCCTGCGTGGAACTGGCGGCAAAAGGCGCATCCGCGGCCTGGCTGATCCCGACCGTGGGCTTCGTGGGCACCAGCGTGACAGAACCCGTCACGTGGGTGCTGATGCTGGCGTTTTTGGGAAGCAGTTATCTGCGGCAACGAACCCGTATTTATCCGGATCTGTAAGAATCGCTTGACCGGCGGGCGCAAAAAAAGCACCCGGCGGCGCGCGTCCGTCGGGTGCATCGTGTCCGGGGTTATTTTCCGCCGCCCAAAAGGAACGGCTTTACATCGGGCGTCAGGGCTGCAAAGGTGTATCCCTTGTCCCGCAGGCGGCGAATGATCTCCGGCAGGGCCTTGACGGTCTCCTTGCGGCCGGCGGCATCGTGCAGCAGCATCACGCCGCGGGTCTTGTTGCCCACGTAACTCATCACGAAATCGGTCATGGTGGCGGCATCCTTATAAGGCTTTACCGAGTCCTCCACCGACAGGTTCCAGTCGTGGCAGACGAAGCCGCGGCGCTCCATCTCGGCCAGAATGGCGCTGCGGGTGTTCTTGTTATAGCCGTTCTTACTGCCGCCGGGGCAGCGGAAGACGGTGGGCGTTATGCCGGTGGCCTCTTTGATCTCGCTGAAGATCTGATAGGCATCCTTCAGATAGGCCTCTACCGAGGCATAGATCACGTCGTACTTGTGGGTGTAGGAATGGAAGCCCAGCGTGTGTCCCTCCGCCACGATGCGCTGCATCCGGGCGTGGGAGGAGGCGGTGTCCTTGTAGTGCAGTACGAAGAAGGTGGCCTTGATGCCCTCCTGCTTGAGGATGTCCAAAATCTCGTCGGTGCGCTCGCTGGGGCCGTCGTCAAAGGTCAGATAAATGGTCTTGTTGGCCGTTCCGGTGGCCTGATAGGGCCGGGGCGCGTAAAAATCGGGGTACAACTTCTGATAAGAAGGCCCGCCGGCATCCACGGAGGCCTCGGTGTCCCAGTCGGGGTCCTTGCCGGTGCTGCCCGTCTGGCCGCCTTGGCTGCCTTGGTTCTCCTGATTGCCGCCGTCCCCCTGATTGCCCTGATTGCCTTGGTTGTCGGGGTCGGTCTGGTTGCTTTTGTCATTCTGCAGCTGATTCAACTGATCCTGCAGCTGGGTCACCTGCTGCTGGGCATCCTGCAGCTGCTGGGCGCTGTCGGCCAACTGCTGCTGCAGCGCCGCCAACTGGCGGTTCAGTTTGTCGCTGCGCAGGGCGAAAAAGACGGCGCCGCTGACGGCGATGACAAAGACAAGTGCCACGCAGGCGAAGGGCAGCCACTTGTGGGGCTTGGCGCGGCGGGGCGCGGAAGAAGCGTATCGCATAAAGAGCCTCCTGTGAAAAAAGTAAAACCGCAGGGTTGCGGATAACATCGGGAATATTCTTCATTATACAACAAAATCCGGCCCCTGTAAACGGGAAACCCTTGGGAATCCGTCCGCAAACAAAAAACACCCCGGCAGGTCACTGCCGGGATGTCCGTTTTCATCAGATCAACTTGTTGGGGTCTACCACATAACTGCCCATGGCGATTTTGATCAGATCGATGATGGCAAAAATCACGCCGATGCCGCAGCAGAAGGACATGGCGATCTTAAAGATGCCCTTTTTATTCTCGCCCATGATAAAGTTATGGATGCCCAGACTGCCCAGAAACAGGCAGATGAGGATCATCACCAGTTTGTCCTGTCCGTTCAGATAGGCACTGTCCATCGCCGTCTTGGG
>JAFYMZ010000048.1 GCA_017548175.1 Clostridia bacterium
GGCATGACGGCCACGCTGACGATCTTCTTGGGATCATCTTTATAATACTCCTTCAACACAGAGCCGAACATCTGCATAGGACTGCGGCAGGTGGAGATATTCTCCAGCAGTTCGGGATACTTCTTCTCGGCAAACTGGATCCATGCGGGGCAGCAGGAGGTGAACAGCGGCAGCTTACCACCGTTCTTCAGACGGTTTAAGAACTCGTTGGCTTCTTCCAGCACAGTCAAGTCAGCACCGGTGGTGGTGTCAAAGACCTCGTCAAAGCCCATACGACGCATTGCGGCAAAGAGCATACCCTTGGCCACAGCACCGTCTTCCAGACCCAGTGCCTTGGCTACGCCGGCACGGACGGCAGGTGCCATCTGCACCACGGTCTTCACGTTGGGATCATAAATTGCAGCCCAGGTGCGGTCCACGTTCTTCTGCACCACGATCGCGCCGGTGGGGCAGACGGCGGCACACTGGCCACAGCCTACGCAGGCAGATTCTGCGATGGGGATACCAAATGCAGTACCTACTTCCATCTTGCTGCCGCGATGGACAAAGGAGATGGCGCCCACCTTCTGGGTTTCGTTGCACATACGCACGCAGTCACCGCAGAGGATGCACTTACTCTTGTCAATGGAGATAGAAACAGAAGACTCGTCCTTCTTGGGTTCGGTCATGCTGTTGGGGAAGCGCACACCTTCCAGATAGAATCGGCGTGCAATTTCCTTCAGTTTGCAATCATCGCCCTTTTCACAAGTGGTGCAGTCGCGGCAATGGTTTGCCAGCATCAGCTCCAGAATGTTCTTGCGGTATTTACGCAGGCGGGCGGTATTGGTATAGACCTTCATGCCGGGCTTGGGCGGGGTGGAACAGGCCGCATGCATGCCGCCGCGGTCATCCTCTACCATACACATACGGCAGGCACCGTATACCGACAGCTCGGAATAATAGCAGAAGGTGGGCATTTCGATGCCCGCCTTGCGGGTCATATCCAGGATATTCTTTTCATTTTCGATGACGACAGGGATGTCGTCGATATACATAAAGCTGTTCTTCTGCATAACTTAGACCTCCTCGTAGATGGCATCGAACTTACAGTTGGCGATACAAACGCCGCAGCGGATACACTTATCCAGATCAATGGAATAAGGACTGCGCAGCTTGCCGCTGATGGCGCTGACAGGACAGTTGAGGGAGCAAAGGCTACAACCCTTACACTTCTCGGGATCAATGACCAGACGCTTCAGCTTCTGGCACTGGTTGGCGGGGCAACGCTTGTCATAGATATGTGCCTCGTACTCCTTGCGGAAGTACTTCAAGGTGCTGATAACAGGCCCGGCTGCCGTCTTGCCCAGACCACACAGTGCGGTGGAGGAAATGGTATCCGCCAGTTCTTCCAACAGTTCGATATCGCCGGGCTTGCCCTGGCCGTCTACGATGCGCTCCAGAATCTCCAACATACGCTTGGTGCCTTCACGGCAAGGAACGCACTTGCCGCAGGATTCATTCTGCGTAAAGTTCATAAAGAATCGGGCGACTTCCACCATACAGGTGTCTTCGTCCATAACCACCAGACCGCCGGAGCCGATGATGGCGCCGACCTTCTTCAAAGAGTCGAAGTCCAGCGGCATATCCAGATGTTCTTCGGTAAGGCAGCCGCCGGAGGGACCACCGATCTGCACCGCCTTGAACTTCTTGCCGTCACGGATACCGCCACCGATATCAAAGATAATCTCGCGGAGGGTGGTGCCCATAGGAACTTCGATCAGACCGGTGTTCACCACATTGCCGGTGAGAGCAAAGGCCTTGGTGCCGGGGCTCTTTTCAGTTCCGATACCACGATACCACTTGCTGCCACGGCGGATAATATCTGCCACGTTGGCAAAGGTTTCCACGTTATTCAGCACGGTGGGCTTATCAAACAGGCCGTGTTCCACGGTACGGGGAGGCTTGACGCGAGGCATACCGCGCTTACCTTCGATGGATGCGGTCAGAGCGCTGCCTTCGCCGCAGACGAATGCACCGGCGCCGCGGTTGATATGAATACGGAAGGAGAACTCTGTGCCCAAAATATTATCACCCAACAGACCCAGCTCCTCAGCCTGTGCAATGGCAGTGCGCAGACGGGAAACGGCCAGCGGATACTCGGCACGAACGTAAATATAGCCTTCGGTAGCGCCACAGGCCACACCTGCGATCATCATACCTTCCAGCCTCTTATGGGGGTCACCCTCCATCACGGAGCGGTCCATAAATGCGCCGGGGTCACCCTCGTCGCCATTACAGACGATATACTTGGGCGTTGCCTTCTGGCGAGCCACCTGACTCCACTTGGTACCGGCAGGGAAACCGCCGCCGCCGCGACCGCGCAGGCCGGCTTCGGTGATCTCGTTGACGATATCCTCGGGCTGCATATCAAACAGCGCCATTTCAAAGGCAGAGTAGCCGCCGATGGACAAGTACTCCTGAATGGAAGTAGCATCAATGTGACCGCAATGCTCCAGAACCATACGGTTTTGACGCTTGTAGAACGGCA
>JAFYMZ010000049.1 GCA_017548175.1 Clostridia bacterium
CATCCAGAATGATAAAGCTGTCGTCCAGCGTGCGGCCGCGCATATAAGCCAAAGGCGCTACCTCAATGTTGCCGCGCTCCAGATATTTCTGATATGTCTCGGCACCCAGCATATCAAACAGCGCATCGTACAGGGGGCGCAGATAAGGGTCCACCTTGTTCTGCAGGTCACCGGGCAAGAAACCCAGCTTCTCGCCGGCTTCTACCGCAGGACGGGTGAGGATGATGCGGTTGATGGACTTTTCCCGGAATGCCGCCACGGCACAGGCCACCGCCAGATAAGTCTTACCGGTACCGGCAGGGCCGATGCCCAGCGTCACGATATTGTTCTGGATGGCATCCACATAATTCTGCTGACCCACCGTCTTTGCCTTGACCTGACGGCCACGGGTGGTGACGCAGATAACGTCCTTGCCCATCTGCGCGATCTGACCTTCCTGACCGTCGCGCACCAGACTCACCACATAATTCACGTTCTGCTGGGAGATCTGCTCACCGCGGGCAGCCAGCTGCAGCAGTGCTTCCACCGCTGCCTTGGCGCGCATCACGGCCTCTGCCTCGCCTACTACTTTCAGTTCCGTGTCGCGATTGACGATGGAAACGCCGTACTCGCGCTCCAGCAGTTTAATATTTTCATCAAAAGAGCCGAAGAGATTGATGATATGCTCCACACGCTCTACATTAACGATCTGTTCCACTTATAATTTCCTCCTCCAGGGGTGCAATGATGCCAACTGTTTCGACGGTCTCCAGTTCCAAAGTCCCGATATACGCACCGTCTTGTTCTTCCATACGAAAGGTCTTTTTCTGCACCTGCGCCGTGGGATATGCGGCAGCATAAGCCGCCTCCATCCGCCGCTGCAGTGCATCTTCCAGCGCAGCAAGGTCCAATGTACCGGGTGCGGTACTGCATTCCATATGCCGTTCCACCGCAAGGCCCACATCAAACCGAAAGTCCTTTCGCAGCACCAGTGACTTTATTTCTAATATCTTATCATACCACGGAAACGCATTTTTTTCAACGATATTCAATGGAATTTTGCAGCCACCCAGCACCAAATATCGCCGCACCTGCAGCATACCCGTTTGCTGATACGCGATCGGACTTCCCGGCACCGCCGCACGCAATACCCGACGAGTCAAAATATCCGCCTCTGCCAGGGCGTGTACCCGCGTTTCTCCCCCTTGCGCATCCCGCACGATGCCGCTGGCCAGCCGATCACCGGTCTGTACCACATCGCCTATTTTCACCAAGCTCGTTCCCTGCTGCACGCGCAGTGCCTGAATGATGCCGGTGCCCTCCGACACCACATCACAAGGTTCTGCCAATGCCTCCAGATCGGGCGGCGCATCCCGTTCCATCACCCGGATATCCGCATGGGTTCCATGTACATCCACCACCAGATAGGTCAATTTATCGGTATCCTGCAGTACGTCGTTGCGGATCAGATCCCCGTCAATGCTCCGCACCCGGGTACCAAACCGCAGCCCGTGCTTTTCCAGCAACTCCAGCACCTCACGCTGGGTCATCTCTTCACATCCCGTTACGGAGATGGTCCAAACAAATCCCGAAAGATACCAGATCCCCACCAGACAAAGCAGTGCGGTGACCCACAGAACCTTCCGCCGCAGCATCCGATGCGCCCAAAACGGAACGCCCCGTTTCTCTAAAATATGCAGCCGCGTACCGGTGCGCCGCGCCTGCCCCCGCAGCCGGAAATAATCCGCCGCACTGACCCACGCGGTAAAGCAATCCTCCCGCAAATGCCGTGCATCCCACAGTTGAATGCCTTCCCGGGCGCAGCCGGACAAAAACTGCTCCGGCCATCCACCGGTGATTTGGATCTGCACCGTTCCACGCAGGGCATTATACAGCATGCGCATCCTCCTCCAACAGTTCAATGGCCACGATCTTTCCGTGCAGCCGCAACGCATTCTTACCCAGATCCGTCAAACGCAGTTCCCAACCCGTCACCCGAATACAGCCGCTGCTTGCCGCCACGCAGATCCGCTCCGGTGAATATTCCAGGATTCCACCCGAACCCTGCAGTTCCAATTCGTTCCCGTCCAGCATCAATCGCAATCCGCCTGCCACCGCGCTTTGCGGCAGATCCATTTCCTCTGCCGCCTGCCGCACCTGATTCCGCCAGGCTTCACGCCACGCCTTCAGTCTCACGGTCATACCTCCCCCGTAAGAAAAATATAGTGTACCACAATATATCCCACCGAAAGGAGGCATATTCCCTTGACTTGCTCCACACCGCCCAAAGACCCCACCTGGTCCGCCCGTCTCTCCACCGGCCTCATCGGTCTGCTGGCCATCGGCCTCACCGGCTGCCGTGCACCTTGTGCCGCCGCCGTGACCCAAGGCCTTTCCCTGTGCACCACCGTCCTGCTGCCGGCACTGTTCCCATTTTTTGTGCTCAGCGGCCTTGTGATCGAAACCGGACTTGCATTGCGCTTGGGCGCACGCTTTGCCCGACCGATGTCCCGCATCTTTCACCTGCCCGGCAGCAGCGCCGCGTTGTTTTTCTTGGGTGCATTGGGCGGATACCCCACCGGTGCACGGGCGGTAGCGGACCTGTATCGCCGCGGGCAATGTTCCAAGACCGATGCCGAACGCATGCTGGCCCTATGCAACAACTGCGGCCCCGGCTTTTTTCTCGGCGTTGCCGGCGGCACCGTTTTGGGCAGTACCGCTGCCGGACTTGCACTCTGGCTGCTTCATTTGACGGCCGCGCTGCTCTGCGCACGCCTGTGCCGCGGCAATGCATCTGCTGCGACCGCACCGCTGCCCCCGCCTGCTTCCATCGGATTTCCCCGTGCGTTGGTCCGTGCCGTGTCCGGTGCCGTACAAAGCATTCTGGGTGTCTGCGGATTTGTCCTGTTCTTTTCCGTTCTCCTGTGTCTGCTGCAGGAATCCGGACTGTTGTCCGTCGTTTCTGCGCTGCTCGTCCTCCCATTCGGCAGTGAAGCCTTTGCCCGCGCCTTCTCCTCCGGTCTGCTGGAAGTTTCCTGCGGTGTCACCGCACTGGCCACCTGTTCCGCATCTCTGCTGCTGAAGGGCGCCGCCGCCACCTTTCTTTTGAGTTTCGGCGGCTGCAGCGTATTCTTTCAAACCATGCAGCAAACCGAAGATACGGGACTTTCCCTTCGCCGTGCCTTTCATATGAAATTGCTGCAAGCGGTTCTGTCCGGCACTGCCGCCTTTTTCTATCTGTCATTTTGTCAGGCCGACACCGCCGCCTTTTGGCATACATTTCCGCACGTACCGGCATTTCCTTTGTGCGCCGCCCTTGTTTTTTGTCTCTTTGCCCTTGTCAAAGTGCGGAAAAGGGGCTATAATACAAAAAGTACCCGGTGAAAAGGAGGGCACATTCTATGATTTATGACAAACAAATCGACCGTATCTGTGCCTTTTGCCAACGCGGAGAACCGCTGACCGATGACTTGATCCTCTGTCACCGCTGCGGCCCCGTTACCTTGGATCATTCCTGCCGCAAGTTTGTGTATGATCCGCTCCGCCGCAAACCAGCTTTGACGGAACTCCCCAAATCCCGCGTCACGCCGGAAGATTTTAAGCTTTAATCCATTCCCACGCCAAGGTTCTCCTTTGGCGTGGTTTTTTCTTGTATTCTTTCCATTTTTCTGCAAAATTCTATTTCAATCTTCAATGGAATATGCTATAATAAATAATTGGTTAATAATTAAACTATTTAAAGAAATCAGAGGGTATGCATATGGCGAAAGATAAAGCGCTGCATCAGCAGCAACGCCGCGAGATGATGCTGAACGAGCCCATCTCCCGGGTCAATCCCAAGATGGCCATTCCCACCATCGTGGCCTTTTTGATCAACTCCATCTACAGTCTGGCTGACACCTATTTCGTCAGCAGCCTGGGCACCAATGCCACCGCTGCGGTCAGCGTCAACTCTTCCTTGGATCAGCTGATCATGATGGCAGGCTCTATGCTGGCCATCGGTGCCAACAGCTACATTGCCCGTCTGCTGGGTCAGGG
>JAFYMZ010000050.1 GCA_017548175.1 Clostridia bacterium
CTTCTGTGCCACGGCGTTGGTAAACTTCATCATGACCAGAGGACCGATGGCGATGATCTCGTCATAATCGTTGCCGGCCAGGATCATATCTTCCAGAGCCTTGGTGACCAGACCCTGCTCGCCGTAGGAGCCGTCGTCGGTCATCAGCTTCATCTGGTGAGAAGCAGCACGGAACTCGTCTTCCAGAATGACAACATCCTTGTTACGGAAGCCGACGATAGCGTGCACTTCGCAGCCCTGGTCAAACAGCTTCTTGGTAACGGGATAAGCAATAGCGCAGCCTACACCGCCACCGACCACAGCAACCTTCTTCAGGCCCTCGGTCTCGGTAGCACGGCCCAGAGGACCAACGAAGTCCTGCAGGAAATCGCCTTCCATCTTGAGGTTCAGCTTCTCGGTGGTAGCGCCCACAACCTGGAAAATGATGGTAACAGTGCCCTTCTCGCGGTCAAAGCCGGCGATGGTCAGGGGGATACGCTCGCCCTGCTCGTCTACACGCAGGATGATAAACTGGCCCGGTTCAGCCTTCTTGGCGATCAGGGGTGCGTCGATCTCCAGCAGAGTGACGGTGGGATTCAGTTCCCGTCTGGTTACAATTTTATACATGTTCATCCCTCTTCCGAATGTATTTTTAGCTTGGTTAGATTGGTCTACACCACAATATATTATAGCCAATCCCCCCTATGGATGTCAACCCCCGCGCCCTGCCATAACGTTCCTTCTTCCACAGATTTTGTCGCAGCTTTTCAGTTTTCATTAAAAAAACAAAAGAGTGGCGGCCACGCCGGCCACCACTCCCGTCTTTTTCACCTTGCGGCAGATTTCGCTTCAATGGCGGCATCCTGCTCCGGATTCACCGCAGCATAGCGCAGGTGATCTTCCCACACACCGTTGATCTCCAGATAACCGCGGGAATAGCCCTCCCGCTCCATACCGCACTTTTCCACCACACGGATGCTGGGCAGATTGTGCGGCATGATGTTGGCCTCTACCCGATGCAGATGCAGTACCTGAAAGGCGATCTCAATGGCGCGGCGCACCGCTTGGGTGGCATAACCCTTGCCCTGCAGGTCTTTGTCGATCTTATAGGCCAGCGTGCAGCTTTGCACACTGCCCCAGACGATGTTGTTCAGGCCCACCATACCGCAAATCACATCCGGATTCGTTTTTTCTGCCAGATACAGCCGCATACCGCAGCCGGTGTGGATGTCTGCGTCTTCCTCGCGCAGTTCCTGCTTCTGCCCCTTCACGGTATAGAAACTTTCCGGCCGTTTTGGCTCAAAAGGCGCCAGAAACGCCCGGTTGCGCACATAAAAATCCGTCACTTCCTGTGCCAGATCCCAATGGGCCATATACAGCAGCAGATCCTCTGTTTCAAACCAATCTTTTTCCTGTTCCATACCGAACTCCTTACAACTGATCCCGGGCATCCCGGTAAAAAGCCACGGCCTTGCGCAAAAACTCTTCCGTCACCTGAAAATGCTCCGCCGCTTCGTCCCAGCGATCCACACCGCTGCGCAGCAGGCTCTTCAGTTCCTCCAGCGGCACCAGCTGCCGGATGGCCCAGCGATCTGCCCGCTGCTCCTGCCGGATGCGCTCCAGGGCAGTGGCATCGCCTGTGTAAAAACTACCGGTGGCGCAGTGCCCCATCTCGTGGGCAAGGCACACCAATTCTTCTCGGTCTTCCAGTTTGTCCGGGTCAATGCCGATGCAGTTATCCGGGGTGGACACCGCCCGCAGCGAGGTCATCGGAAACTGGATCACCCGGATGTCCAGTTCCTCTGCCTTGCGGTACAGCTCAGTGAGTCTGGTCATCGTCCTTCCTCTTTTCCTGCAGCGACCGCTTGTAGCGGATAAAGTTCAGCACGTCCTGCTGGTCTTCGGGACTCAGCTGGCGCACCTCACCGAACAGTGCGAACTCCACCCCGGACAGCGTCGCGCTTTCTTCGGTATCAAAAAAGAAATTGGGAGGCATCCGCAAGATCTCGCACAGTCGGCGAATGGTATCCGGGTCGGGACTGGAAATGCCCTTTTCCCAGTTGCTGACGGCGTTGTGCTTCAGTTCCACCGCCTGCGCCAATTCCTTCTGTGTCATGCCGGCTGCCTTGCGCGCTTGCCGCAACTTTTCTCCAAATGTCATATCGGTTCCTCCCAACAGTCCCCACCCGTGGGGCACGCCCTGTGTTCTTCTTGCCTTCATTGTATCACGCCTCCTTCCGATTGTAAAGAAATATTTTCACAAATCGTGAAGTTTAGCTCTTGACATTTCACAATTTCGTGATTATAATAAGCCCAAACTTCACAAATTATGAAGTTTTCATTTGCCACGCATCCGGCTTTATTCAAACATACCATAGCCGGACTACAATAAAACGGACAGTAAAAAAGGAGGTATCCGTTATGCAGAATCAATTCAACCTGACCCCGCAGCACCTGCCGGAAGAACTTGTCTGGCTGTGCGACATCCTTTCTATGGAGCAGATGCTCCGCATCATCGACACCGCCGGCGGCGAGGTGCTCTACATCCCCAAGCGCCACACGCTGGAGCAGCCTTTGCGCCGGGATGCCATCTGCCGGGAGTTTGACGGCTACAACTTCCGTCAGTTGGGCCGCAAGTACGGGCTTACCGAGCGCCGCATCCGCGCCATTCTTCGGGAAGAAGGCCTGCTCCCCACCACCAAAAACTAACCATAAAAAACAGATTTTTCCCATTCTTCGGAAAAATCTGTTTTCATTTGCAACAAAGTATGCTATGATAAATTCATTATTTATTTATGCAAATGGAGGTTTTCACAATGTCTCTGAATCAGAAGAAAATTTCTTTCCTGAACGCTCCCACTCCCGTGGAGTACCTGCCCGCCATTTCCAAGGAACTGGGCGTTGAATTCTACATCAAGCGCGACGACCTGACCAATCTGGGCGTCGGCGGCAACAAGCTGCGCAAGCTGGAATACCTGCTGGCCGATGCACTGGATCAGGGCGCCACTCGCCTGCTGACCCTGGGCGGCGCACAGACCAACCACGGCCGTCTGACCGCTGCCGTGGCCGCCAAGTTCGGTCTGAAGTGCACCATCGCCTGCATCGACAACTATCCCGGCGAACTGAGCGCCAACCTGCTGCTGGACCGTATGATGGGCGCTGACGTGGTTCTGAAGAAGGACGACGGCCGTGACGAAGGCCTGCAGTTTGAAGAACTGGCTGCCGAACTGACCGCCAAGTACGAAGCCGCCGGCGAAAAGGTCTACTTTATCCCCATCGGCGGCAGCAGCGTTGTCGGTATGGCAGGCTACTATGACTGCGCCACCGAACTGACCGCACAGGCCAAGGAAATGGGTCTGGAAGACGCACGCGTCATCTGCGGCGTTGGCAGCATCGGTACCTTTATGGGTCTGTACTGCGGCCTGAAGAACGAAGGTTCTCCCCTGGGTCTCACCGGCGTTGCCATCTCTCCCTTCGGCGATGCCAAGGAAGCCCGCATCATGAAGTACTTTGCCGATGCCAAGGCACACTACGGCCTGACCTGCGACGCCACCCGTGCTGACTTCGACATCGAGAAGGACTACACCCGCGGCGCTTACAACAACCCCTGCAAGGAAGTCCGTGAGGCAATGTACCTGATGGCCAGCAAGGAAGCCATCATTCTGGATCCCTGCTACACCGGCAAGGTCTTCGCAGGCATTGTAGATATGGTCAAGGCCGGCAAGATCAAGCAGGGCGAAAAGATCATCATGCTGCACACCGGCGGTCTGCCCGGCATCTACACCAAGCATCATCGCGTGGAGATGGAAGCCGAACTGCTGCCCGGCGTCACCATCATCGAGTAATTTTTCCTGCATATAAAAAGATGCGACCCACACGGGTCGCATCTTTTGTTTTCTTGCTTAATCTTTCTTCTCCCGATTTTCGGAAGCCAGCTTCATCAGGTCGCCGTAGCGCTCCATGATATAGCCGTAGTTTTTCCGTCTGTGGGGCACACTGCAGCCGGAGCAGTCTTTGATGCCGTCCTCGGTATAGACGAAATTACCGCCGCACTTGTCGCCCAAGGCATACAGGGGGCAATAGCAGAACAGGCAGTTGAACTCCTCTGCCTCGGGTGCATTGTGGCAGGGGAAAAACTCGCACTTTTTATGCTGGAAGAAGGCAAACTCCTTACCTTCCCAATAAGGTTTCTCACTCATAAAGCAGTCCTCCTTGATCATCTTTTTGTTGTTTTCATCATACCATATTTTTCGCCATCCGTCCACCCCTGTGTTTTCAGGGGGGCAACAGTTGACAAAAAATGTGAACAGGCGTAAAATACCTCTTAACTTGAAAGGAGCTCTGATC
>JAFYMZ010000008.1 GCA_017548175.1 Clostridia bacterium
CGACAGAATAGGAGCGAACAACATGGCAAGTGAAATGATCAAGGCCCTGGAGGACCTGGAAAAGGAAAAGGCATCCGCAAGGATTACATGCTGGAGCGTATTTCCCAGGCACTGGTGGCCGCTTACAAGGCACTGTACAAGGGCGATGCCGCACAGGCCGCCGCACTGGACAATGTCAGCGTCAGCATTGACGAAGAGACCGGCGCCATCAGCATGTACGCCGTCAAGAAGGTGGTAGAGGACGTAGAAAATCCCGCCGCCGAAATGAGCCTGGAAGAGGCCGAGAAGTACTCTGTGGCACCCCAGCTGGGCGACGAGATCAAGCTGGATGTCCACACCCGTGACTTCGGCCGCATCGCAACCCAGACCGCAAAGCAGGTTATCATTCAGGGCATCCGTGAGGCCGAGCGCGGCCTGATCGCCGATGAATATTCCAGCAAGCAGGGCGAGATCCTGTCCGCCCGCGTCACCCGCGTCGATCCCCGTTACGGCAGCGCCATTCTGGAACTGCCCGGCGGCCGTGAGAAGACCGAGGTCATGATGACCCAGCAGGAGCAGATCCCCGGCGAGAACCTGAAGGAAGGCGACCGCGTGAAGGTCCTGCTGAGCGAAGTCCGCCGTGCCGGCAAGGGTCCCCAGATCCTGCTGAGCCGTACCCATCCCGATCTGGTTCGCCGCCTGTTCGAGCTGGAAGTGCCCGAGATCGCAGACGGTACCGTCGTGGTTTCCGCCATCTCCCGTGAGGCCGGCAGCCGCAGCAAGATCGCCGTGTACTCCACCGACGAGAACGTGGATTGCATCGGCGCCTGCGTCGGTCCCCGCGGTGCCCGTGTTGGCAGCGTGGTCGCCGAGCTGAAGGGCGAGAAGATCGACATCATCAAGTACAGCGATGACCCCGTGCAGTTTGTGGCAGAGGCTCTGTCTCCCGCCGACGTACTGTCCGTCCAGATGAAGGAAGACGGCAAGGGCTGCACCGTTGTGGTGCCCGACGATCAGCTGTCTCTGGCCATCGGTAAAGAGGGTCAGAACGCCCGTCTGGCCGCCAAGCTCACCGGCTTCAAGATCGACATCAAGCCCCAGAGCCAGGCCGAATAAGAAAGAACATACGCGTAAACGGTACGAAAAGGCCGTGTGATACGGAGGTGCACCATGCAAAAGAAAATACCCATCCGCCAGTGTGTCGCCTGTCGGGAACATCGGGAAAAGCCGCTGCTTGCCCGTGTGGTGAGAAAGCCCGACGGTCAGGTGGTTTATGATGGACGGGGCAAGGTCCCCGGTCGTGGGGCATATCTGTGCCGCAATGTGGCCTGTCTGGAACGGGCTGTGCGCAGCAAAGCCCTGAGCCGCGCGCTGGAGGTCGAAATTCCCGAGGAAATGTTCGACACGCTGCGCGCGCAGATGGAACAGGAGGAAGCATGACAGAACAAAACCTGTCCTTTATTGGACTGATGAAACGGGCGGGAGCCCTGATCCCCGGTGCCGACGGCATCTATGACGCCGCCCGGGCAGGCAGCCTGATCCGCTTGATCCTGCTGGCTTCCGATGCCGGCCCCAACACCAAGAAGGGTCTGCTGAACGCCAAGGAGGAGTGCGGCGCGCCCATGATCGAACTGGACGCCACCAAGGCGCAGCTGGGTGCCATTCTGGGACAGAAGGAATGCGCCGCTGCCGCCATTACCGACACCGGCTTTGCCAAGGCCCTGTGCGAAAAGCTGGGCCATACCGAACTGGCACAGCAGCTGGCAGAGCGTCAGGATCGGGAAGCCAAGCGCAAGGCCAAGAAGGTAGCCAAGAAAGAGGCAAAGCCTTCTGCCGCGGAAAATGCGCAGGCCGCCATCCGCCGCAAGCAGGCCGCCGCTGCCAAAAAGGGCGGCGCCCGGACGGAAAAGCCGGAGCAGAAGCGCGAAAAACCCGTGACCAAGTCCGCAGACGCGGCAAAAAAGACGGGCAGACCGGCCGCCAAATCCGCCGGCAAGTTCGCAGGCGCCGGTGCCAAGCAGACCGGGGCAAAGACCAAGACCGCAAACGCCGAAAACCGTACCGGCGCAAAGAGCAATACCAGTAAGAGGGGGAATCGTTCATGGTAATTAAACAGAAAGTTTCCGATGTGGCCAAGGCATTTGGCCTTTCCAATAAAGAGGTCAGCGAGCTACTGACCAAGCACGGCATCGCCGTCAAGAGCAACTCTCAGTCCCTGAATGAAGAGGAACTGAACATCGCATACGACGCCATCACCCAGGCACACCAGATCGGCAGCCTGGCCGAAGTCTTCGCCGCAGCCCAGGCCGCGGTGGATCAGAAGAAGAAGGACACCGAAGAGCGTCATCGCCGTCAGCAGGAAGAGGCTGAGGCAAGAGTCCGTGAGGAGCAGCGCCGCAAGGAAGAGGCAGAAGCCAAGCGCAACCAGCCCAAGCCTGCCGCAAAGCCCCGTCAGCAGGGTCAGACCATTCAGCATCAGCCCAAGGCTGCCGAAGGCAACAAGCCCGCTGCACAGAACAACGATCAGAAGGCACCCAAGGTGCATTACGTAGACACCCGTGGTACCAACGTCAACATTGACAAGTACGACGAGCGTCTGGATACGCTGGTACCCCAGCAGGCCGGCAAGTACGGCAACCAGCAGAACAAGCAGAAGCTGACCAAGCAGAGCCAGAAGCGTCAGCAGCAGCAGAGCAGCAACAAGCGCCGTCAGGAAGAGCAGGAGAAGATGCGCCGTCTGGAGCAGCAGGCACAGGCCAAGAAGGCTCCCCTGAAGGTCATGATCCCCGAGGAGATCGCTGTCGGCGAGCTGGCAATGCGTATGAAAAAGACCGCTGCCGAGGTGGTCAAGCAGCTGATGAAGCTGGGCATTATGGCTTCCGTTTCTCAGACCATCGACTTCGATACCGCCTCTCTGGTGGCAATGGAACTGGGCGCTGTGCCCGAGAAGGAAGTGGTCGTCACCATCGAAGAGCGTCTGTTTGACGAGCGTGAGGACCAGCAGGAAGAGCTGGTTGAGCGCGCACCCGTCGTTGTCGTAATGGGTCACGTTGACCACGGTAAGACCAGCCTGCTGGACGCCATCCGTGAGACCAACGTCACCGCAGGCGAGGCCGGCGGTATTACCCAGCACATCGGTGCATACCGCGTCAACCTGAACGACCGCGACATTACCTTCCTGGACACCCCCGGCCACGCCGCATTTACCTCCATGCGTGCCCGCGGTGCACAGGTTACCGACGTTGCCATTCTAGTTGTGGCTTGGGATGACGGCATTATGCCCCAGACCATCGAGGCCATCAACCACGCCAAGGCTGCCGACGTGCCCATCATCGTTGCCGTAAACAAGATGGATAAGCCTGGCGCCGATATGACCCGCGTGCTGCAGCAGCTGACCGAGCACGAACTGGTACCCGAGGATTGGGGCGGCACCACCATCGTGTGCCCCGTCTCCGCACTGAAGCGCGAGGGTATCGACAACCTGCTGGAAATGGTTCTGCTGACCGCCGATATGATGGAGCTGAAGGCCAACCCCAACCGTCTGGCCAAG
>JAFYMZ010000051.1 GCA_017548175.1 Clostridia bacterium
CAAAGTTGTTTACCCAAGGCAAACTGCCCCTCAGCACCCGTTATGTGATGCAGAAGGGTCATCTGGTGGAGGCAGGCACGGCACTGACAAAGGATACGGTGAAGGAACTGACGCCCGATGGCTGCTATCTGGTTCTGGTGACCGAAGGGGACGAGGCTGACTTGGCCGATTCCTTTGGCGCAGCGCTGGTGAATGCATTGGCAGACCGCTGTGCCACCGAAATGCCCGACAGCGAGGCGTTGGTAGAAATCGCGCAGGATCAACAGGATGCTTTGGCAGAGAAGGCCAAAGAAATGCTGGAGTTTACGCTGGTCTTCCCTGCCGGATTTGCCCAGCAGCTGAGCCTGCGGTATACACCCAAAGCCGGCATCACCGGCATCACCGCCTTTACTGACAAATGCTATAAGGCGCTGGCACAATATAAACTGGAGAAAGATGCGCCGGCCTGTACCGTGACCCTCTCCCTGCGGGATGAGGTGCTGTTTGCCGACTTTGGCAGTGGCAGCGTGGATCTGTTCTCCCTGCTGCCGGCCGCTTATCAGGGCGGTCTGGAAGCCGTCAAGGCAGAGATGGACAACATCATCGGCCTGCAGAAGATCAAAGAGTATATTTTCTCGTTGGAGGATCATTACAAAGCACAGCAGCGCCGTAAGGCCGAAGGCCTGAAAACGGGCGGTATGAGCATGCATATGATCTTCAGCGGCAATCCCGGTACCGGCAAGACCACCATCGCACGACTGGTTTCCCGCTATCTGAAGGCCATCGGCGTACTGTCCGGCGGTCAGTTGGTAGAGGTCACCCGTGCTGACTTGGTGGGTAAATACGTGGGTCACACCGCACCGCTGACCCAGCAGGTCATCGAAAGCGCATTGGGTGGTGTCCTGTTCATTGACGAAGCATACGCCCTGCATCGCAGCAAGGACGACAGTTTCGGCTTGGAGGCCATTGATACCTTGGTAAAGGGGATGGAGGACAACCGCGAGAACCTGATCGTCATTCTGGCAGGCTATACCGACGAAATGCAGGTGTTTCTGGAAGCCAACAGCGGCCTGAAGAGCCGATTCCCCAACTTTATCGAGTTCCCCGACTATACCGGACAGGAACTCACGGACATCGCGCTGCTGACCGCCAAGGGCAAGGGCTACAGATTGACGCAGGAGGCACAGGATGCGCTGCTGGCGTACTTTACCCGGGTACAGGCCAAACACCTGCGCGAGACCGGTAACGGCCGTCTGGCGCGAAATCTCATCGAAGGCGCCATTCTGTCCCACAGCCGCCGCATTGCAAAGGATGCAAATGCAAGTCTGGATCTGTTGGAGAAGGACGATTTTACGCTCACCGAATAAGCAAAGGAGCGTTTTCTATGGTAACCATCCGCGTCATGACGGCTGCCGATTATGACAGCATTTATGATTTGTGGCTTCACACCCCGGGTATGGGGCTGAACACCACAGACGATAGTCGGGAGGGCATCGAAGCCTACCTGCGCCGCAATCCCACCACCAGTTTTGTAGCAGAATGTGACGGCAACGTTATCGGTGTCATTATGGCCGGCCACGACGGACGGCGCGGCTATATTTACCACACTGCCGTGTTACCTGCATACAGAGGACGGTGCATCGCAAAGCAGTTGGTGGCACAAGCGATGGCGGCATTGGAGCAGGAAGGCATCCACAAGGTTGCTTTGGTTGCGTTTCAAACCAACGAATTGGGCAACGGATTCTGGGAACACATTGGATTTTCCCAGCGAGATGATTTGGTATACCGGAATAAACACATTCACGCACTGCATCGAATCGACACATAAGAAAAAGCCCACGGACGCGTCCGTGGGCTTTTGTTTTGAGTTTTATTCGGCTTCGACCGCTTCTACCTTCTTCTCTGCCTTGGGGGGATGCTTGCGAGCAACCAGACGGTAGATGGGCATACCCTGCAGGGAGAAGTTGGTCTCGTATTCGGTCATTACATTGGGCGTATCGGTGCTGTGCAGGTCAAAGGTGACATCGTACAGGCCATAGCCAAACTGGGAGAAATAGCAGAGAGAATCTTCAAACAGACCGCGATTGTCGGTTTTGAAGCAAATCTCGCCCTCCTCCTGCAGGAACTGCTGATACACGCGCAGGAAGTTGGCGTGGGTCAGGCGGCGCTTTTTCTGCTTGCTGTGAGGCCAGGGATCGGAGAAGTTCAGGTAGATGCGCTGGACCTCTTCGGGTGCAAACACATCAGCCAGACAGTCAGCATTGGCAGACAGGAAGATCACGTTGGGCAGTTCCAGTGCCTTGGCCTTTTCCATTGCCAGTACCAGCACACTCTCGACACGCTCTACGGCAACAAACAGGCGGTCAGGGTGCTGCTGGGCCATCTTGGTAACAAATGCACCCTTGCCGCAGCCGATCTCAAGCTGGATCTCTCCTTCCCGGCCGAAACGCTCGTGCCAGCGGCCCTTCCAATTCTGGGGATTTGCTTCCATATATGCACTGCAGGCCTCCATACGGGGGGCCAGATTCTTGCGTTTTCTCATTCTCATAAGAAAATACCTCGTTTCTCAATGGTCGTTTTTATTATAAAGTGTCCGTTGCGAGTTTGCAACCAAAAGGTAAAATTTTTTCTTTATTTTTTCGAATTTTTTCAAAAAAAGGTGTTGACATTTTAGGTTTTATCTGTTATATTATAAAAGCGCTCAATCGAGTGCACAATTTGCGGACTTAGCTCATCTGGTAGAGCGCCACCTTGCCAAGGTGGAGGTAGCGAGTTCGAGCCTCGTAGTCCGCTCCATTAAGCCACGACAATGTCGTGGCTTTTTTCTTTTTTCTTTCCGTTTTCCTTATGTACAACTGAAATATATTTGCATTTTTTATGGGTCTGTGCTATAATCCTCTCGTTGTCGAAAAATGCAACTTAACAACCGATATAGAATGTAAATGGGAGGTTTCTTTATGTGGTTGATTTTTACCCTTGCAACAACGTTGCTGTGGGGCCTTGCTGAACTGTTTTATAAAAAAGGTTCTCACGAAGAGCGTAAATATGATCATCTGCGAGTTTGTGTACTGGTCGGTGTGGTCATGGGTCTGCACGCAGTGTTTACCCTGTTGACCTCGGATATCACCTATGACCCCATGAACCTGATCGCTTATCTGCCGGTTTCTCTGTGCTACATCCTGTCTATGGCTTGCTCCTTCTTTGGCATTCGCTTCATTGAGGAGTCTCTGGCAGACCCCATTGAAAACACCGCCGGCGCTATGTGCTCGCTGATGTGTGTGATCTTCTTGGGTGACCGCATCCCCCCTGCTGTTTGGGCTGCGATCGCCATCATCACCGTGGGTATCATCGGTGTCAGCTATGTGGAAAACAGTGCTGATGTCAACAGAAAGCAGCGTTTGGGCAAGCGTCTGGCCATCGTTGCATTTGCAATGCCCTTCTGCTATGCCATCATTGACGCGCTGGGCAGTTTCCTTGACATCATCTTTCTGGAGATGGAGACCAGTCCTCTGGTCGGTGTCACCGAAGAAAGCATCGAGCTGGTGGCAAACCTGTCCTATGAGTTTACTTGGGCCATCTGTGCGCTGATCCTGTTCCTCTTTATGCAGTGGAAGCGCGTGAAGTTTGAGCTGCCCAAGCAGAAGGACAAAGTGCTGGCTGCTGTTTGTGAAACGGCCGGTCAGTTGACCTATGTTTACGCGATGAGCGGCAACGGTGCCATCGCCGCCCCCATTCTGTCCAGCGTGTGCGTGGTATCGCTGCTGCTGTCCAGAATCTTCCTGAAGGAAAAGCTCACCAAAAAGCAGTATATCTTCATTGGCATCATCATCGTAGGCATCCTGATGCTGGCCGTACTGGAAGGCGAATAAACACAACAAAAAAGACCGTCCGATGGGACGGTCTTTTTTATATCATTGACTTACAGGTCGCCGCGCTGATACTTGCGGATCAATGCCTCCAGATCGGCAGCAAAGTGCCGCAGATCGCGGTTGGCACCACCCTTGTTCTGCTTGGCCACCTCCAGAATACGCTCGGCCTTGGCCAGCAGTTCGCTGTAATAGGGATTTTCCTGCGCCTTGGTCTTGCGCTCGGGAATGTAGCCCTCGGTCAGGACGCAGTTGTTATCCAGATCATACACTTCGGTGTACAGGGGCGCATGGGCATCGATGCCCATACCGCGGAGTTTTTCCACATACTGGGGCACGATATCGGCATCACCGTGAACCACGAAGATCTTTTTGGGGCGCGGGAAGAAGGTCGCCGCCCAAGCCAGCAGGTCTTCCTGATCGGCATGGGAGGACAGACCGTGGAAATTGACGATCTTTGCCTTGACGGCAATCTTCTCACCAAAGAGTTTAACGGACTCCGTGCCATCCAGCAGCGCGCGGCCCAGACTGCCGTAGGATTGGAAGCCTACAAAGCAGACGGTGCACTCGGGGCGCCACAGGTTGTGCTTCAGATGATGGCGGATTCGGCCTGCATCGCACATACCGCTGGCAGAGATGATGACCTTGGGCGTTTGCTCGGCATTCAACGCCTGCGATTCTGCCGAAGTTTCGCACAGGTGCAGGCCGGGGAAGGTAAACATCTTGATGCCGTCTGCAACCAGTTCCTTGGCTTCCTCGTCAATATAACCGGTCAAATCACCGGCAAAGATGGTAGTGGCACGCTTGGCCAGTGGGCTATCCACATATACGGGGAAATCGGGATGATCGGGCACCAGATTGCGCTCTTTGATCTCGCGGATAAAGTACAGCAGTTCCTGCGTACGACCCACGGCAAAGGCGGGGATCAAGACATTTCCGCCCTTGGAGAAGGTTTCGTTCAGCACCTTGGCCAATTCCTCGGTATAGCCGCTTTCCGCCAAATGGTTGCGGTCACCGTAGGTGCTTTCGGTGATGACATAATCGGCCTCCTGCACATAAGAGGGGTCGCGGATGATGGGCTGATTTCGATTGCCCAAGTCGCCGGAAAAGACCAGCTTGGTGGTCTTCTCTTCTTCCGTTGCCCAAATCTCTACAATGGCAGAGCCCAACAGATGGCCGGCATCCTGAAAACGCACCTGCACACCGGGGCACAGTTCAAACTGCTGCTGATAATCGTAGACACGCAGGGAATCCAAGGCGGCCATGGCATCCTCTACGGTATAAAGCGGCTCTACCACGGGCCGACCGGCACGCTTGCCCTTTTGGTTGGTCCAGTTCGCATCCTGCTCTTGGATATGTGCGCTGTCCAGCAGCATGATCTCCAGCAGTTCGGCAGTAAGACGGGTGGTATAAACTTTGCCGGTAAATCCCTGCTTTTTCAGCAGAGGTAAACGGCCAGAGTGGTCGATATGTGCATGGGTGACGATAACGTAATCGATCTCGCCGGCATGGAACGGCAACGCGTTGTCATCTACTTCGTCTTTGCCTTGCTGCAGGCCGCAATCGATGAGGATCTTTTTGCCGCAGGTTTCCAGACAATGGCAGCTTCCGGTAACAGCATGCGCTGCGCCAAAAAATGTCAGTTTCATATATCATTCCTCCTGTTCCGCAGTTATGAAGGTTGCATATCTTCTTACTCTTATCATAGCACAGGGGACTCGATCCCGCAATCATTCGCAAGGCAAAAAAATTATAAAAAAGCCAAACTTTTTTTGAAAAAAGGTGTTGACAAATCGGCTTTTCTTTGGTATTCTATATAGGCACCCGGGGGTATAGCTCAGCTGGGAGAGCGCTTGACTGGCAGTCAAGAGGTCAGCGGTTCGATCCCGCTTATCTCCACCAAGAAAAAGAACACCCAATCGGGTGTTCTTTTTTGTTTTTGCAGGCATTCCCTTTCCGAAAAAACTATGCTATACTGAAGATGATCAGCAGAAAGGAGGCATTGCCGTGAACAAACAGAAAAAGGCCGATCTGCTGCTTTTGATGGTAACGGGATTTTGGGGCATTTCTTATTTTCTGATGGATTTGTGTCTGACAGACCTGCCGCCCCTGTGCCTGAATGCCTTTCGTTTTTTGCTGGCCTGCGGTGTGATCTGGCTGCTATACTTCCCTCGGATGAAGCATATTTCCCGGGAAACGGTGAAATATAGCGTTCTCATTGGCATTTGCCTGACCTGCGTGTATGTATGCTGCACCTACGGCATTTTGTACACCTCTATCTCCAATGCGGGTTTTATCTGTGCGCTGCCAGTGGTAACGACGCCGGTGCTGGAGTTTTTGCTCACCGGAAAGCGTCCCGGTCGGCGGTTGTTTATCGCATTGGTGCTGTGCACCGTCGGTCTTGGACTGCTCACCTTGAATGAGGCATTCCGCCCTGCTTTGGGTGATATTATTTGCTCGGGCGTGGCCATCTTTTACGCCTTTGACCTGCTGCTCACCGACCGCGCCGTCCATCGGCCGGAGGTGGATGCCCTGCAGATGGGCATCCTGCAATTGGGCGTGGTGGGCATTTTGATGCTGACGCTGAGTTGCATCTTGGAAGAACCAAAACTCCCCTCCTCCCCCGTTATTTGGGCCAGCGCGCTGTTTTTATCGCTCTTTTGCTCCGGCTTTGCCTTTGTGGTGCAGGCCGTACAGCAGCAATATAC
>JAFYMZ010000052.1 GCA_017548175.1 Clostridia bacterium
GACCAACCAGATGGCACGGTTTCCGCGCTTGTAATTCTCGTGGGTCAGAATATGATACAAAGTATAGGCAAATAGCGCAAACTGCGCAAGAACCAGCGGAGCCAAGAACGGCAGGAACTCCAGAAGTTTTTCCATATTACACGTCCTCCTTTCAGGCTTTTTTACACATACCGATAGTTTTATTATACTACATTTCCCGGATCGCCGACAACCCTTTTTGCGCAATTTATATGCGCAAGGTCTTTTCCTTTACAGCCATTTGCAAATCTGCATTTGCAACGAAGTAACTACAAGCAGAATGCCATACAGGATCCCCAGCAGGACCAACGCCGTCTGCACGCGCCGCTCACGCCGCCCCGGCCGCAGCCGCAGCGAGATCCCCTGCAGACAGGCCACCAGCAGGCACAATAGCGAGCCTGTCGCATACAGCCCCCAGCCTGCCCAACACTGCAGATAGGCACGCCCTGCACCTTCCGTGCACTGCCATACCACCCACGCGCTGGTCAGCATACCTTTCGCCGGCAATGCCGTCAGCGGCAGAAGCGGATACAGCACCTGGCGCGACAGCAGCAATGCTAGCGCAAGCACCATACCATCGGCGCAGGCACACAGTTTTACCCACTCTGCCGCTGAAAAGGTCGGCGCTGCAAGGCCTTTTGCCAGATAACACCCTGCCACCGCACCAATCAGATACAGGCACAGCAGTAAAATGATTCCTGCAGGCGCAGGGCCTTCTCCTTCGTGTAAATGCCGGTGTCCCGGCTTGTTTCCTCGCAATTTCATCTTTCATCACCGGTATAGCCTATGCACGGCTCGTCCCGGATATGACGGATGCACTTACTGTTTCTTCATCTGCCGCAAAAACAGCAATACCGCCGCCACCATTGCCGCCGCAGCATAGCCCAGCACCCACCACAGATGCGGAAAAACTTCTGCAAAGGCACCCGAAAGCACGGCGCGCTCCAATTCCACCGCGTGTACAAAAGGAAGCGCATATGCAACTTTCCGGAATACGCCGCCTACCAGTTCCAGATCAAACCACACGCCGGATAACCACGCGGACAAATTGGTCAGCAGCGCACCGCAAATACCGCCCACCTGCTTATCGTTCAGGATGCTGCCAAACAGCAAGCCCAGCGCAATGTACAGCACCGCAACCGGAACGATGGACACGACCGCATACAAAATGTTCACCGTTACATCCAGCCCTAACACGACTGCCGCAAGATAACAGATCACACTCTGTGCCACCGCAATGGGCAGCACGGGCAGCGTGTAGCCAAGGATAAAATCCACCGAAGTCAGCGGCGTGGTATACAAGCGCTGCAGCAGTGCGCTTCCCCGGTCTTTTGAGATCAAGGTCGCCGAAAACAGCGTCATAAACGCCAAGCCAAACACGGTAATTCCCGATGCCAGATGCTGTATTTCAAACAGTTCCACCGGAATGTTCGCCTGGATCGCACTGAGCAGCAGGAAGAGCACCAACGGAAAGCCCAATCCAAAGAACAGATTCAGCGGATCTCGTAAGATCTCTTTTGCATTTCGGGTGGCAAATGTCAGCATTCTCATTTTGCACCCTCCTTTACAATGCGAATAAATGCCTGTTCAAACTGATCTGTACCGGCCGCTTGCTTAATCCCTGCAGCCGTATCACAGATCAGTAGTTTTCCGTCTTTCATAATGCCGATCCGGTCAGACAGAGCCTCTGCCTCCTCCATATAATGCGTGGTCAGCACAATGGTGACCTTCCCTTTCAGTCCACGGATCAAATCCCACAGATCGCTGCGCGCCAGCACATCCAAACCCAGCGTCGGCTCATCCAAAAACAAGATTTCCGGCTCGCTGATGAGTGCCATCGCAATGCTCAGCCTGCGCTGCCAGCCACCCGACAGTTTTCCCGCCTTTTTCCCAATGACGCTGTCAAGTCCCAGCAGTTCGGTAAGTTCTGCGATTTTTGCCAGTTTCTTTTCCTTCGGCATTCCGTGTGCACCGCAGATCAGTTCCAGATTCTCCCGCACGGTCAACCCGGGTGCCACCGCCGTCTCCTGAGGTGAAACCGCAATGATCGCCTTCACCGCCGCCGGGTTCTGACAGATACTGTTCCCGCTTAAAAACGCATCGCCGCCGCTGGGCTGCGTAAGGCCGGAGAGCATTTTAATGGTCGTTGTCTTACCGGCACCGTTCACACCCAGCAGAGAAAATAATTCTCCTTGGCGCACGGTCAGACACAGACGGTCTACGGCAACCACGTCTTTATACCGTTTGCTCAACCCTTCGATTCGGATCGCATCCATATTTTCACTCCTTGCCCCACACAGGTAATATAATTATGATATCATTATAATATCACCATCTGAAAGAAATGTCAATATAAAAAGCCTCCGGCTATAGGCCGGAGGCTTTGGAAGGATTTCGTTTAGATGGTATTGCTGGAGCCCAGAACATCGCGGATCTTGTGCTGGACAATATCACGGATGGCATTGCGGCCATCGGTCAGATACTGACGGGGGTCAAAGTGATCGGGATGCTCTACCATATGCTTACGGATGGCAGCGGTCATGCACAGACGCAGGTCAGAGTCAATGTTGATCTTACAGACGGCCATCTTGGCAGCCTGACGCAGCATTTCCTCAGGAATGCCGATGGCATCGGGCATCTTGCCGCCAAACTGGTTCACCATCTGCACATACTCCTGAGGCACGGAAGAGCTTCCGTGCAGAACGATGGGGAAACCTTCGATGCGGCGCTGGATCTCTTCCAGAATGTCAAAGCGCAGCTGAGGCTTCTGACCGGGCTTGAACTTGTATGCGCCGTGGCTGGTGCCGATGGCGATTGCCAGACTGTCAACGCCGGTACGGGAAACAAACTCCTCAACCTGAGCGGGATCGGTAAACATGGCGTCAGCAGCAGCCACATTCACATCGTCTTCAATGCCGGCCAGCTTGCCCAGTTCACCTTCAACGGTAACGCCGCGAGCGTGTGCATATTCAACGACCTGCTTGGTCAGGGCAATATTATCCTCAAAGCTGTACTTGGAGCCGTCGATCATCACGGAGCTGAAGCCGCCGTCGATGCAGGACTTGCAGATCTCAAAGTTCTCGCCGTGGTCCAGATGCAGCGCAATGGGCAGACCGGTGTCCTCGATGGCAGCCTCTACCAGCTTGACCAGATAGCCATGCTTGGCGTACTTTCTGGCACCGGCAGAAACCTGCAGGATCAGGGGAGACTTTTCCAGCATGGCAGCTTCGGTGATGCCCTGAATGATCTCCATATTATTCACGTTGAAGGCACCGATGGCGTAACCGCCCTTATAAGCCTTCTCAAACATTTCTTTTGTCGTAACCAGTGGCATTGGATATTCCTCCTGTCATTTGATTATCTCTATCATACCACTCTTTTGGGCTCTTGTGCAACTATGTTTTTCACTTTTCCTCGTTTTTCTTTTTTCCGATCCCATCAAAAACCAATTGCCAAGACATTCCAGCTATGCTATAATGATTGTGTATGCATCCATACATTTTATGAACAAAATTTATTTGACGATACGGAGGAAGAAACTATGTCTTTGAAAGGTGCCTGTATTTTCGGCCAGTCCGGCGGCCCCACTTCTGTCATCAACGCCAGCGCCTACGGTGTCTTTAAGGAAGCACTGGAGAGCGACTGCATTACCCGCGTGCTGGGCGCTGCCCACGGCATCAAGGGTGTTCTGAAGGAAGAACTGTATGACATCGCAATGGAAGACCCCGCTGAGCTGGAACTGCTGAAGTCCACTCCCTCCTCTGCGCTGGGCTCCTGCCGCTATAAGCTGAAGGATGCCTCCGTGGACGACACCGACTACAAGCGTATTCTGGAAGTCTTCAAGAAGTATGACGTCCGTTACTTCTTCTACAACGGCGGCAACGACTCTATGGATACCTGCAACAAGATCTCCAAGTACCTGCTGGCCCAGGGCTATGAGTGCCGCGTCATCGGTGTTCCCAAGACCATCGACAACGACCTGTTCGGCACCGACCACTGCCCCGGTTTTGGCAGCGCTGCCAAGTATATCGCTACCTCCTGCATGGAAGTTTATCGCGATGCTCACGTTTATGACTACGGTTCCATCACCGTTATCGAGTGCATGGGCCGTAACGCCGGCTGGCTGACCGCCGCCGCTTCTCTGGCCAACATCAGCGGTCAGGGTCCCGACCTGATCTACCTGCCCGAGACCGTCTTCTCTCTGGACCGTTTCGTTGAGGATGTCAAGCGCTGCTATGAAGAAAAGGGCGCCTGCATCGTGGCAATTTCCGAAGGTGTGCACGATGAAAATGGCACCTTTATCGCCGAGTACGCCAGCAAGGCTGCCGGTGCTACCGATGCCTTCGGCCACAAGCAGATGGGCGGCGCCGCCGCTTTCCTGGCCGCCGAACTGAACAGCCGTCTGGGCGTTAAGACCCGCGGTCTGGAGTTCTCCCTGCTGCAGCGCTGCGGCGCTCACGTGGCCAGCAAGACCGACGTGGAAGAAGCCGTGCTGATGGGCCGCGAGGCTGTCAAGGCTGCCGTTGCCGGTGTTACCGACAAGATGGTGGCAATTCAGCGCGAAGAAGGCTGCGACGAATACCGTCCTTCCGTCAAGCTGGTTGACTTGACTGTCACTGCAAATACTGAGCATAAGTTCCCCCTGGAGTGGATCACCAACAACGGCACCGGCATCTCCCCCGAGTTTGCCAAGTATGCTCTGCCCCTGATCCAGGGCGCTCCCGATTATCAGTGGGAGAACGGCCTGCCTCGCTTCGCACAGCTGAAGAAGGTTCTGGTCAAATAAGAAAGCCACAACAAAAGACCGTGCATCCGATGATGCACGGTCTTCTTTTATGTCACAGATTTTGCAGCCGCTGCAACGCGCGTTCCACCTTCTCTTGCGGCACGCGTCCCCGGGCGTGCTCCAGCACCCGGCTGAGGGGCATTCGCAGCCCCATACGCAGCATCATAGGATTTCGCGCAAACTGCGGAAACTCCTGCTGCAGGATCGCTCTGGCACGGGGATTTTCCCACAATTCTGCCATCATGATCCGCCCGTTTCGCAGATCCATTCACCATCACCTCACTATAAGGTATGCCGAACAGATCCATTTTGTGCAAACCTTTATTGGATATCCTTTCTTCCATATTGCCAATAGGCAGCGCCTACGCCAATCACAGCAAACAAACATCCCAAGCCGATCAGCAAGAGATCCAATTCTCCGTTTGTTACGATATCCGCGCCTTCACAATAGGCAAAGGGAGTGATATACTTCAAAAACTCTGCCGCTTCTGCCATATTGCTGATGAGATTCGTAAAATACAGCATAATTGCGATTCCAAGTCCTGCACCCAAGCTGCCTTTCCGTAAAAAAGCAGAAAGACCGAAGCAAATGCCGCCCAGTTCCAACTGCAGGAAGTAATACGCAAGATGCATCAAATTGATCTCTTTCCACGGGATTTCTTCCCCGATGATTGCCATAGAGCCAACGGAAAGCAGATAGACGACTGCATTCAGCACGGTGATTTGCACCGCTACCGCAATCAGTTTCTGCGTCAGCACCGCCGTACGGCTCACAGGATGGGTCAGCAAAAACTCCGCCGTCTTGTCTTTTTCTTCCTTGCTCAAAATGCCCGCGGCGCAAATGGCGGCATAAAACGCGCCGCCCAATCCCAGCACATTTCCGCATTCAATGGCATAAAAGCCCACCAAGGTACCAAAGTTCAGCCGGTCCATTCCAAACGCATCGGTAAAGGCACCCATTGAACCAAACATATCGCCGATGTTTTCCATTTCCCCCTTCATCTCCGGAAAGAGAAACACACAGACCATCAGCAAAAAGCCAATCGATGCCGTCCAGATCCACAGAGCGGTGCGGCCTTGCCGCAATTCGTGTTTGACCAACGTCATACTTCCTCCGCCCCTTTCTGATAATAATGCAGGAAGACTTCTTCCAGATCGGGCTCCGTAATGGATAGATCCGTTACCTGCCCTGCCGCCAAATGCTGCAGAAGCTGCGGCATTTCACCGCTATACAGGAATCGCGCACCTTCTTCGCCGGACTTCCAGTCACGGACACCCTGCAGTCCCGTCAGATCCACCGCGCCGTGCACCGTTACGCGCTTTGCGTTGGTGCTGGCCAATGCTTCCACCTGATCGCAGGCGATCAGCCGGCCTGCACGAAGAATGGCCGCACGAGTACAATACCGCTGGATCTCTGACAGCACATGGCTGGAAAGAAACACCGTTGTGCCCTCGCGATTGCGCTCCTGCAGAATATCGAACAATTCGCGCTGCATCAGCGGATCAAGGCCGCCGGTGGGTTCATCCAGAATGAGCAGTTCCGGGCGATGCTGCAGCGCGCAAACGACGCCCACCTTTTTCCGGTTGCCAAAAGACAGTGTTTCCACCTTCTTGCCCGCATCCAGCTGCAGGCGCTCGCACAGTTGCGCCGTTTCACGGCTGCAATCCACTCCACGCAGATCCGCAGACATTTTTAGTACATCCCGCACTTTCATTCCGGAATAAAAGACCGTTTCTGAGGGCAAATATCCCACTTTGCGCAAGATTTCCTCCCGCCGGCTGATATCGATCCCCAACAGACTGGCGCTGCCGGAAGTCGGAGAAATCAGTCCCAGCAACGTCCGGATGGTCGTACTTTTGCCGGCGCCGTTGGGTCCGACACACCCCAAAAACTCCCCCGTTTCCACCTGCAAGTTCAGATCTTCAATTCCTCTGTTTTTTCCGTAATATTTCGTAAGTCCACAGGTCTCAATGGCCTTCATTTCCCCACCTCTTCCGAAACAGTTCCTCCACCCCTTCGGGTGTCTTTCCCTCAATATAGCATATAAAAAAATGCAAGTCCATCCCAAACCGCAAAACAAAAGCCGTACGGAATCAAATTCTTCCGTACGGCTATGATTTTTATCGATTCTGTTCCTTCAGTGCCTGCAAAAACTGCATTCTGGACTGCTGCACTTCTGCCAGCGTCTGGCCCAGTGCATCTTCGGTACGCTTCATTGCATCGTCGCAATATTCACCGGCTACGCGCATGATTTCACGGGCGCGCTGTTCGGCGGACGCGATCATCTCGGCAGCCTTTTTTCTGGCTTCCTGCGTCACTTCGTGCTCGTTGACTCTCTGACGGGCAAATTCTTCCGCCTGCTTGCGCATATTTTCGGCCTCTTTTTTGCCGCTTTCCAAAATATCGTTGCGCTTGCCCACGATCTCACGGGCCATTTTCAGATCACTGGGAAGGTTTGCGCGGATCTCGTCCAACACATCCAGCACTTTTTCGCGCTCCAAAACGCAGCGATCAGCGCCCAAAGGCATCGTCCATGCATCCTCAACCATTTCATATAGTGCGTTGATCAGTTCATCAATGGGGGTTCCTGCCATAATCCCGCTCTCCTTCTTTATTCTTCAAGCTGCTTCCGCATCATCTGTTCCGCCAGCGGCGTCACCATACCGTCTACCGGTTCACCGGCGCGCATACGGCGCTTTACTTCGCTGGAACTGATGTGGGCGTATTTCTCGTCTGCAAAAAACATCAGGGTCTCGCACTCCGGCAGATACGTCTTATTAAAGTTCGCCTGCACCTGCTCATACTCTGCATCTTTCCCATTCCGGATGCCTTTTATGATTGCACATGCGCCAACTTTTCGCAGATAATCCACCTGCATTCCCGGCCAGAAATCCACTTGCACATTGGGCAAATGGGCCACAGCATCTTCCATCACAGCCACTTTTTGCTGGTTGGTCAGCAGATATTTCTTTTCTTCGTTGATCATCGCCACGACCAAAACCCGATCAAAGAGTTTGGCTGCACGCGCGACGATATCCACATGACCGGCGGTAATGGGATCAAAACTGCCGGTTACCACTGCTGTTCTCATACTGTTCCTTTCGAAATCGCCGTCAGACAGATTCTGCCGTAACGATACGTTTTGTTTACCTGATACGGTGCTGGCAAGGGATCCAATTGGTCTTCTGCCGCACTTTCACATAGTATTATACCACCCTGCCGCAAAATGTCAATTCTGCAGATTTCCGCCAGCGCCCGATTCAAAAGCGCGCCGCCATAGGGCGGATCGAGAAAGATCAAGTCAAAACTTTCCTTCTTCTGCCGTCCCAAAAATCCAATGGCGTCGCCTGCCACCAAGCGGCAAACCTGCTCCAATTTGCAATTCCGGATGTTTTCCGCCACGATCTGCTGCGCCTTCCGGTCGTTTTCCACGATGGTCACCGCACCCGCACCGCGAGAGCCGGCTTCCAAGCCCAACTGTCCGCTGCCGCCGAAGAGATCCAGCACCTGTCTGCCCTCAATATCGTGCTGCACGATGTTGAACATCGCCTGCTTGACTTTATCGGCAGTGGGACGGGTGTGCAATCCCTCCAAGGTACGCAAGTTTCTGCCTCTGGCTGTTCCGGTTATGATCCTCATTGTGATTTCTCCTTAAAATATGCCACAATTGCCTGTGCTACCGGTCTGGGCACCACGGCTGCAAGCATTTCTTCCTCTGCTTCTGCAATGGCCTTTACCGAGCCAAATGCCTTCAGCAACTGTTTCCGTCTGGCCTCACCCACACCGGGGATCTGCTCCAGACGCGACTGCCGCGCCTGCTTGCTGCGCAGCGTTTGATGGAACTCCACCGCAAACCGGTGGGTTTCTTCCTGTATCCGCCCGATCAGACTAAACAGTGCCGGAGTCGCCGCAATACCGATCTCCCGACCGGATGCATCCACCAATGCACGGGTGCGATGACGGTCATCTTTCACCATACCGTACACCGGGATATCCAGTCCGCGAGCATCCAGTTCCGCTTTTGCCACACGTACCTGTCCTTGGCCGCCATCCATCAAAAACAGATCCGGCAGCGGCAAAAATCCCGCATCGCCGGCCAATGCGCGGTCCAACCGCCGACCCATGACCTCCGCCATAGCGCCGTAGTCGTCGCCGCCCTCTACCGTTTTGATTTTGAACTTCTTATATGCGCTCTTCAGCGGTTTTCCCTGTTGGAACACCGTCATCGATGCCACCGGCTGGTCACCGGCGGTATTGGAAATATCAAAGGCTTCCATCCGCTGCGGCGGTGTTTCCAGTTCCAATGCCTCTGCCAGCAGGTTCAGCGACTTACCGCGATGCTGATCCGCCACTTCCGCTTCCTGCAGTTCCAGTTTGGCATTTTCCAGTGCCAGATCCATCTGACGCCGTTTTTCTCCGCGCTGGGGCACCGTAATTCGACATTTTCCCCCACGAATCGCGGACAAATATGCCTCTACGGCTTCTGCATCTTCAATTTCCCGGGAAATACAAATCTCACGGGGTGCCCAGCAATGTTGACCGTACCACTGCTTCAGATAACTCTCCAGTATGTCTGCGCCGTCTTCCGGCTGCGCGCCTTCAAAGAACACCTTGGTTCGATCCAGCAAAACACCGCCGCTGTAAGACAAGCGCACCAAAATACCGCGTGTGCCCTTGCAGGCAAACGCCAGAATATCACTGTCCGCACCACCGCTGACGATGGTCACATTATTGCGCCGCAGCTGTGCCAAGGCCTTCAATCGGTCACGGCAGGCCGCAGCCTGTTCAAACTCCAGCGCTTCTGCATGGCGCTCCATCTGTTCGGTCAGCCGGGCTTCCAGATCCGAAGTCTTTCCCTCCAGCACCAGCGCCGCTTCCTCCAGCCGCTGCCGATATTCCTCGGCAGACACCGTTCCGCGGCAAATGCCCCAGCACTTGCCCAACTGATACCGCAAACAGGGACGTTCTTTTCCAAAATCCCGTGGGAACTGTCTGCTGCAGGTGGGCAAGCCAAAGGTCTCCGTCAACAGACGCAAGGCTTGATTTGCCGTTCCGCGGCCGCCGTAAGGGCCAAAATACCGCGCACCGTCCTGCGCGCGGCGGGACACCACAGAAAATCTGCCGTAGGGACCGGGGTCCAACCGCAAAAAGGGATACCCCTTATCATCCTTCAGCAGAATGTTGTACTTGGGCTTATAACGCTTGATCAGCGTATTTTCCAACAACAGTGCATCCAGCTCTGTTTTGGCAAAAATCGTCTCGAACCAGTCGATCTGCGACACCAGTTTTCTGGTTTTTACCGTGTGCGATGCCAGATCGGCAAAATACTGGCTGACACGGTTGCGCAGCGACTTGGCCTTGCCAACATAAATCACAGCGCCGGTCTTGTCGTGCATCAGATACACACCGGGTTCTGTGGGCAATCGATGAGCTTTTTCTTTCAATTCTTCCAGCGTCACCGGTATGTCTCCTTTCGTAAAAGTTGCACAATTGAGAAAATGCGCCGCTGGATCAGCGGCGCATTTTATGGGTTGCAGGTAATTATTCGCCGAAGTTCTCAGCAATCAGAGCGCACAGAGCGTTGACTGCTTCTTCCTCATCGGGGCCTTCAGCGGAAATGGTGATGGTGCTGCCCTTGGTAATGCCCAGGGACAGAACGCCCAGCAGGCTCTTGGCATTCACCTTCCGTTCTTCCTTTTCCACCATCATGGTGCTGCGGAATTCGTTGGCCTTCTGGATGAAGAAGGTTGCGGGTCTGGCGTACAGACCGACCTGATTGGTCACGGTGATGTCTTTGGAAAACATAAGCTCCCTCTTTCGTAACGTTTATAGTTTACCTGTATGTATAGTTTACCAAATATTTTTCTCCTTGGCAACTATTTTTCCGGCTTTTCCTTTGTATAAATTGTCAAAATCACCGGCGGCAATAAAAGGATTTTCGTTAAAATGATAACCCAATCAAATGGAAAAGAATGGGAAAGAATGTTGCGGGAATCAGGTTCGCCACATTGAACTTCTTGACACCCATCAAGGACAAGCCGATCAAAATCAAAATTGCATTGCCCACCAAGCCCATTTGTGTAATGACGATCGCGGCCAGACTACCGCCAGCAAAATAAGCCACCGCGGTAATTGCGCCCTGATAAATCAATACGGAAAATGCGCTGAACAGCACGCTGGGACCGTAGATCGCCGCAAAGATGGTGCCGGTAATGCAGTCCAGCAGCGCCTTAGTGTACAACATCGAGGGATCGCCCAGTACAGCATCGTTGATGCTGCCGATGATGGCCATAGCACCGGAGCAAAACAGAATGGTGGTTTCTGCGAAGCCGTTGCCGCTCTCGCTTGCGCCGCCCATTTTCTTCTTGATCCAATCACCGATCTTGTCAAACATCCGGTCGACCCGAATCAATTCACCCACGATGCCGCCCAAAACCAAGCTCAGCAGCATGATCATAATATAATTCGAGCTAAGCACGCCGTCTGCAGCGGCCGTGATGCTGGCCGTCACCACACCGGTAATACCGATGATAAACACGCCGGTACCTGCCGCAGTAAAGATCGTATTTTGCACACGCTCCGGAATGCCCTTCTTCAGCAGCAGGCCCAAAGCACCGCCCACCAAACAGCCAAGGGTATTCACCAGCGTTCCGATTCCAACCATATTCCGTTTCCTTCTTTCTCTATTCTGGAATCCAGCCGTTATTTTTTCAGCGTCACCACAGTGACACCGCTTTCGCCCTCACCGTAAACACCCAGTCGGTGGGACTTTACCTGCGGATGTCCCTTCAGGTGTGCCTGCACACGCTGCCGCAGCACACCGGTTCCCTTACCGTGGATAACGGTAACGGTCTCCAACCGCAGCCGGATGGCATTATCCAGGAAGCGGTCCAGTTCCATAATTGCCTCATCACCGCTCTGACCGCGCAGATCCAGTTCCATACCGCCGCGCACCGACGGTGCCGCCATCTTGGTGGATACCGCCTGCTTCTGGGGCTTCGCCTTGGGCGTTTCCAGACTCAGCAGCTGCAATTCTTCTTTCTTCACGGTGATTTTCAAGATGCCTGCCTGCACCATCAGTTTGCCGTCCTTATCGGGCAAACTCAGCACGGTACCCTTGGTGCGGGTAGCTACGATCTCTACGCTGTCGCCCACCTTCAAGTCACGGGGCAGCGGCATCGGCTTGCGTTCCGCACGCTCGGCCTGATTTTTCTTTTCGGCCGCCGTCAGTTCGCCACGCCAAATGGCGCGGGCCGCTGCCAGATTGGCATCCTTGCCGTCCGCAGCCTCCTGCTTCAGGCGTTTAGCATCGGTCAGAACTTTTTCGCTGACGGCACGGGCGTTGTTAATGATCTCCTGCGCTTTCAGTTTGGCTTCCAGCACCAGTTTCTCGCGCTCGCGTTCCAGACTGTCCAACCGGCTCTGCGCCTGATTTTTGGCTGCTTCCGCATCGCGCAGGGCGCGGTCAGCATTGGCCAGCTTGCTTTCCAGACTTTGGCGCTTTTCCTCCAGTTTTGCGATCACGTCTTCAAACTGGCGGTTTTGATTGTCAATGCTTTCAGAAGCCTGCTCAATGATGGCTTCTTCCAGACCCAATCGTCTGGAAATGGCAAATGCATTGGACTTTCCGGGTACACCAAATACCAACCGATAGGTGGGCTTCAAGGTCTGCACGTCAAACTCGCAGGATGCATTTTCTACGCCGGGAGTCTCCAGTGCATACAGTTTCAGTTCAGCGTAATGGGTGGTGGCGGCCACCGTGCAGCCCTTTTTCCGCAGCCGCTCAATGATGGCCACGGCCAGCGCCGCACCCTCTACCGGATCGGTACCGGCGCCCAATTCATCCATCAGCACCATCGTATGGTCATCGGCACAGTCCAGAATCTCCACGATATTCTTCATATGGGAAGAGAAGGTAGACAGGCTCTGTTCGATGCTCTGCTCATCGCCGATATCCGCCAGCACCTGACGGTACACCACAACGGCACTTTCGTCACCGGCAGGAATGTGCAGGCCGCACTGCGCCATCAGGGTCAGCAGACCCAAGGTCTTGATGCTGACCGTCTTACCACCGGTATTGGGGCCGGTGATGATGACGGTATCCGGGTCACCGCCCACGGTAAAGCCGATGGGTACGGCCTTTTCCCGATCCAGCAACGGATGTCTGGCGCGCACCAGTCGGGTGGTGCCTCGCTCCAGCAGTTTGGGGCGCACGGCGCGCATCTTATAGGCCAATTTGCCACGGGCAAAGAAAAAGTCCAGCTGGCACAGCAGTTCAAAATCCCGACGGATGGCACCGGAAAACTGCGCCGTTTCCGCAGACAGTTCCGCCAGAATCCGCTCGATCTCTGCCTGCTCCTTGCCGCCCAGCACGCGAATGCTGTTGTTCAGTTCCACCACAGCGCTGGGTTCCATAAACAGCGTCGCACCGCTGGAACTGGTGTCATGCACCAGACCGGGGAAACTGCCGCGGAACTCTGCCTTGACCGGCACGACAAATCGGCCGTTGCGCTGGGTAATGATGCTGTCCTGCAGCATCTTTTGATAGGCAGAAGAAGAAATGGTACGGTTCAGCACCTCGCGCACTTTGGCCGAAGCGGTACGGATCTGCCGCCGGATCTGATACAGTTCGCTGCTGGCATGATCGCTGATCTCTTCTTCCGACAAAATGGCATTTTCAATCTTGTCTTCCAGATATTTATTGCCGGCCAGTCCGTCAAAGTACTGGTCCAGTGTCGTCGCCGCATCCCGCTGCTCATCCCGATATGCACGGGTGCTGCGCGCAGCCTTCAGCATAGCCGCCACACGCAGCAGCTCAGCCGGATTCAGCAAGCCGCCCTTTTCCGCACGCTCCAATGACGCAGAAATATCCTGCAATCCGTGGAATGAGGGGCTTCCCTGCAGACCGATCAGCCGCACGGCATCGGCAGTCTGCTGCTGGCTCTCTTCACAAACCCGGATGCTATCATCCGGCTGCAGGTTCAGGCACAGGTCCTTGGCCTGCTGACTCACTGCCTCGTGTGCCAGCAGTTCCAGCACCTTGGGCAGCTCCAAAACGATTCTTGATTTCTCGTATCGTGTCATATGTATCTCCTAAATATCAGCTGTCCGCAAGGGTCCGGTAAAACTCAAGCGTCCGGAATCCACGCTCCAACCTGGCAAGCAGATATGCTTCACAGGCCTGTTCCAGCAATACCTGCGACCGTCCCTCCAGTTCAAACGAGAACAGTCGCTTTAAATCGCAATCCAAAATATACCGCGCCGCCGCCAGCGCGCCGGCATCCAGCGGCAAGCCTCGCTCACCCATCTGTCCCGCGCACTTCCGGCAGTACAAAAGACCCGCCTGCGGCGCCAGCAGTGCCTCTTGCACGGCCGTACCGCACAAGGCGCATTCTTCTGCCAGGTCGGGTGCATAACCGGACAAGGCGCAGTACCGCAGTTCAAAGGCAGCCTTTACACGGCGGCGAGGATACATCCCTTTTGCCAAGGCATACAGACTGTTCAGCGCCAGCCGCAGTACCGCAGGATTTCCCTGCCCCTGCTCTGCCTCGCATCCCAGCACTTCTGCCAAATACGAAGCCAGCGCCAGCGTTTCGATGTCTTTATCGATGCCGGAAAACTGTTCCAGCATCGTCGCTTCGTTCAACTGAAACCGGCCATTGTGCACGAATAAGGTCATCTCGCTGTACGCAAAGAGCTGGGAAGCCGCCGAAACGCGGCTTCCCTTGCGCTTGGCGCCCCGGGCTGCTACGGTCAATTTGCCGTATTCGCCGGTCAGCACCGTCAAGATCTTATCTGCCTCTTTATAGTCAACGCTGCGGATGACCAGGCCACGAACGATCTGAAACATGCTCTCTTGCTTCGACTCCCTTGTAAAAGTTATACGCCTGTACCAATCCCGTTTGGATAAACAGTTCCCACGCGCGATGTTTCATACGATCACCTCGTACATAGCATCGGCACGGAACCGGTAATTAACCGGGGAAAAAATTGGTGGATTTCACCCTTATTCCTGCTCGTAGCCAAAGTTGCGGATGAGGGCAGGATTGTTTCGCCACTCTTCCTTTACCTTGACCCACAACTGCAAAAACACCTTGGTGTCCAGCAGTTCTTCGCATTCCTGTCGGGCAGCCGCACCGATCTTCTTCAGCATTGCGCCGCCCTTGCCGATGATGATTCCCTTGTGTGTCTTGCGCTCGCAATAAATGACGGCAGAAACATCCAGCAGGCCGTTGTCGCGCTCTTTATACTGCTCGATCTCGATGGCTACGCCGTGAGGTACTTCCTTATCCAGATTTTCCAGCAGCTTTTCGCGGATCAGCTCGGCAACCAGCTGACGCTCGGGCTGGTCAGAGATCATATCATCGGGGAACAACTGGGGGGATTCAAAGCACAGCTTCTTCAGTTCCTCGGTCAGCTGCTCCACGCCGTCACCGGTCAGCGCGCTGACGGGCACGACGGCATCAAAGTCATATTCCTTGGTGTAAACGGCAATGGTCTCCAGCAGGCTCTCCTTATCCTTCAGGGTATCCACCTTGTTGATGACCAGCACTGCGGGCATACCGAACTCCCGGATCTGATCCAGCAGCATCTGCTCGGGAATGCCGATTCTGGGCACAGGCTCCACCACCAGCATGACCGTATCCACATCACTGACCGTATCGCGGATGACCTTCACCATAAAATCACCCAGTCGGTTCTTGGGCTTATGCAGACCGGGCGTATCCAAAAAGATCAGCTGATGCTCTTCCAGACTGCATACACCGGTGATGCGGGTACGGGTGGTCTGGGGCTTGTCCGAAACGATGGCCACCTTGGCACCGCACAGGGCGTTGGTCAGGGTGGATTTGCCCGCATTGGGACGGCCAACTACGCAAAATACGCCTACTTTATCGATCATTGTTCTTCTCCCTCTTCTTTTCTGGAAAGGCCCAGTTTGGCCAAAACTTCTTCTTCCACAGCGCGCATGGCTGCCTTTTCTTCCCCTTCATCCACGTGGTCATAACCCAGCAGATGCAGCATACTATGCACCGTCAGATAGGCGCATTCACGGGCAAAACTGTGTCCGTATTCCTTTGCCTGCGCTCTGGCCCGCTCTGCCGAGATGATCATATCACCCAGCGGCAGCAATCCGGTGCCCAGATCCATCATCATACCGGGCGGGGTCTGCGCCACACCCTGATAAAAATCTCCCATGGGGAAACTCAGCACATCGGTGGCCTTGTCGATGTCGCGGTGTTCCCGGTTATATTCCCGGATCCCCTCGTCATCGGTGACGGTCACATCCACTGCCGCATCAAAGGGGTAATCAAAATGATAAAACGCTGCCTTTGCACTGATGCGGATCAGCCGAATGGCCAGATCATCCCGGATTCCGTCCACATTAACCTTTAATCTTGCCATTTTTCACGCCGCCCTTTCTTATTGCCTGCCGCTGCTCATCGCGCTTTTCATACGCCATAATGATGCGGCTGACCAATTCGTGACGCACAACGTCCTTATGATTCAGGTGACAAATACCAATATCCTCAATGCCCTGCACCACGTTCATGGCATCTTTCAGGCC
>JAFYMZ010000053.1 GCA_017548175.1 Clostridia bacterium
ATCGCTGCCCACCACACGGTAGCTGATGCCGGCCTTCTTCATGGCGGCTTCGGCCTGCTTGATGGTCATGCCGGTGATGTCGGGCATGGTCACATCCTTGACGGCCAGTTCGGCTTCGGTATAGGTGGGATCTACGTTCAGATAAGGCAGTGCCTCTTCCAGAAAACGGCGCACGGCGGGAGCTACGCAGGTACCGCCGCCGATGTTATCCACATTGGGCTCATCCAGCAGGATGAGGATGGCGATCTGCGGGTCATCCGCCGGAGCAAAGGCGTAGAAGGATGCAATACGCAGTTCCACTTCTTTGCCGGTCTCCTGGAAAATCTGGTTCTGCTTGTCGATCTTTTCGGTGGTGCCGGTCTTGCCTGCCACGTGATAACCGGCGATATAGGCATTCTTACCGGTACCTACGGTGACGACGCTCTCCAGGATCTCACGCATCAGTTCGGAGTTCCGTGCGCTCATAACCTGACGCTGCACGGTGGGTGCAAAGCTTTCCACCACGGTGCCGTTGGCATCGGTGATGCTGCTGACCACATAAGGCTGCATCAGCGAACCGCCGTTGGCCACTGCGCCGATGGCAGAGATCATCTGCAGGGGGGTGACGGTAAAGTTCTGACCGAAGCTGTAAACCGCAAGGTCGATGTTGGAGTTCAGGTTGAACATACCCAAGCTTTCGCCGGGCAGGTCAATGCCGGTCTTATTCAGCAGGCCAAAGGCCTCCACATACTTCTTCAGGTTTTCCTTGCCCAGCGCCTCGCCGATGGTCATAAAGGCAGGGTTGCAGGAGTTCTGCACGGCCTGGAACAGGTTCTCGCTGCCGTGGCCCTCGTGCTTCCAGCAACGGATGTTGCCCCAGTTGTCCACGTACTTAAAGCCGGGGCAGTAGAAACTGGTGTTGGTGTTCAGAGTTCCCTCTTCCAGCGCGGCGGATGCGGTGATGGTCTTGAAGGTAGAGCCGGGGGAATAGGTGTAGGAAATGTTGTTGTTGCGCCACTGTGCATACAGTGCCTTGCTGCGCTCTTCCGCCAGTTTTTCCGGATCGGTGATGGCGGCCAGTTTATCCAGCACGGACTGGCTGGTGATGGTAAAGGGTTCGTTGGGATCGAAATCTGGATAGCCGGCCATGGCCAGAATGGCGCCGGTCTTTACGTCGATGACGATGCCGCTGGCGTGCTCGGCCACGTTATTGTCGCGGTAGGCGATCTCCAGATTCTTCTCCAGATACTGCTGCAGTACCACGTCGATGGTCAGGTTCAGGTTCTTGCCGTCCTGTGCAGGATAATAGATCTCGTAATCCTCGGCCAGTTCGGTGCCGTTGGCGCTGACCGACGTGACTACACGGCCCTCGGTGCCGGTGAGCACATCGTCATAGTAAGATTCCAGACCGCCCAGACCCTGTTCGTCCGTACCCACAAAGCCCAGCACGTGGGACAGGAAACTGCCGTAGGGGTAATAGCGGGTGGAGTCGGCAGACAGATACACCGAGTCCAGCTTGTGCTCCTTCACGAAGGCGCGCACCGCGTCGGCCTCGTCCTTTTCCACGCCGCGCTTCAGCATGGCCCAAGATGCCTTCTTCTGCACCTTCTCCAGCACTTCCTCGTACTCCAGACCCAGGATCTCGCTGAGCCCTTCTGCGATCAGCAGGCCCTGTTCTTCGCTGTCGATCTTTTTGGCCTCCAGCGTTACCATCTCGGTGCTGGCAGAGATGGCCAGCGGCTTGCCCTTGGCATCGTAGATGGTGCCGCGAACGGGATACAGCACTTTATCCGCGGTTTGCTGGGACAGGGCTTTTTCCAGATAAAAATCATAGCGGAACACCTGCATCCACACCAAGCGGACAAAGATACCCACAAAGCACAGCACGCCCAAAACCGCCATCAAAAAGAGGATGCGGCCGCGCTGGCTCTTGTCAGTTTTGAAGGATTTTTTTGCCATAAGATCTCCTTTGGTCGAAAAACGCGAAAACCTATAAGTAGGAAAAATGGAGCAAGGGGTATTTTTCACCCCTTACTCCTCTCAAAATGTGCCCATTGCACGCATTCCTGATTATATTCTGCCGGTCAGCGGAGATATTCCACTACACCCTGCAGCCAGCCGGCAACGGTGCTCAGCCACACAGGGGCCGACGCAGCCTCGTCGCCATACACCAACATGGTCTCCGGGTTTGCCAGATCCACATAGGTGATATCACTCTGTTCCATCTTTACCATACCCAATTCATTCTGGGCATATTCCTCTACGAAGGTCAGATTATACATCTGCTCCTTCTTGGCCTGCAGACCCTTGTTTTCCCCTTCAAGTGTCTCGATCTGATCCCGCAGGCGGGAGTTCTGATAGGCCAGTTCGGTGATGGCGGTATAACTGGAAAGGATGGCCAGCAGTACGGCAAAGACGCACACACCAATGGCGGCGTACTTGAGGTACGGCACATGGGCGACCTGCTTGACCGCTTGATTTTCAGGCAACGCACGAAGACCGCTGCTGCGCTTTTGCTCTTGCTCTTGCTGGCGTTGTGCAGTGCGACGGTAATCAATGGCAGTGCTCTCTTTATATGCGTAGTTTGCCACGGCGAGGGCCTCCTTTCTTTACAAATGATGGTTGTTTGTTATCGTTTTTCCGCCACACGCAGTTTTGCGCTGCGGGCGCGGGGATTCTCTTCCATTTCCTGCTCGTCAGCCATCACCACACCGCGGGTGATCAGTTTGACCCGGGGCTGCTTGCCGCAGACGCATACGGGGAACTGGGGCGGACAGGTGCAGCCTTGGGCTGCTTCGGCGAAGATGTGCTTGACGATGCGGTCTTCCAGCGAATGGAAACTGATGACCGCCACTCTGCCGCCGGGACGGAGGCAGTCAATGGCATCGCTGACCGCGGTCTCTACCGCACGCAGTTCTCCGTTGACCTGAATACGGATGGCCTGAAAACTGCGCTTGGCAGGATGCTGTTTTTCTTTCTTGGCGGCGGCGGGCATGGCGCTTTTGATCACGTCCACCAGTTCCAAGGTGCTTTCGATGGGTGCCTGCTGACGGCGGCGGTCGATGGCCTGCGCAATGCGGCCGGCAAAACGCTCTTCGCCGTAGACCTGCAGGATGCGTCGCAGCTCGTCCACCGATTCTTCATTCACCACATTCCACGCGGAATAGGGCTGAGTGCGGTCCATACGCATATCCAGCGGCGCATCCTGCATATAGGAGAAGCCGCGCTCTGCGTTGTCCAGCTGGTAAGAAGACACGCCCAGATCAAACAGGATGCCGTCGATGGCAGGAATGCCATGGGCGGCCAGTGCGGCCTTCATATCTTCAAAATTGGTTTTGATAAAGGTAATGCGATCCTTCCAAGGCGCCAGCCGTGCACCGGCAGCCGCAAGAGCATCGTCGTCCCGATCCAGACAGATCAGCCGACCGGTGGTCAGCTGCTGCACGATCAGGCTGCTGTGACCGCCGCCTCCGGTGGTGGCGTCCACATAAATGCCGTCGGGGCGGATGTTCAGGCCCTCGAGACATTCTCGGGGCATAATGGAAACATGATGAAATTCCATATTACAGACCCAGTGCCTTCTGCATGCTGCGGAGATCCATCTTCTCCACACCTGCGTTGTAAGCATCCCAACGTGTCTTATCCCAGATCTCGGCCTTGTTCTGCATACCGATGATGATGACCTGATCCTTGCCGGTCTGCAAGCTTGCGTGATTGCGCAGGGAGTCGGGGATCATCATACGGCCCTGACTATCCGGCTCGCAGAGGAAGTTGACGGAATAATAACGCTGCAGCTCCAGACCCTCGCTGCCCAGTGCGGACAGTTTCTCTTCAAAGGTCTGCCAGTCCTGATTCTTGTAGACAGTGATGCAATTGTCAAAGCCGCGGAAGATCACGAAACTTTCACCCAGCTCTTCACGGAGCTTGGCCGGGAAGATAATACGTCCCTTGGCATCCAAGGTGCAACTATAATCGCCTCGCATGATTTTCCGCCTCCTTTCCCTTGCAATTCACCACAAAATGAATTCAAATGGTTATAAATCACCACAATTCACCACTGTTCTTTTATTATAACGGCCTCTGTTTTGGAATTCAAGAGCCTGTGAAAAATTTTTCACATGTTTTTCAAAGAATTTTTCGCGGATTTCCGGCCATTTTCCGGGTTTTCGCGGAAAGCAGACGCAGCGGCAAACATTCGTCGGCATAAGCACGATTTTTTGGGAAAAGATATCAGTGCAAGTTTTTTATTACACCCATAAAGTTTTGAACAGAAAGGACGAATCATTATGAGTCATCTTCACTGCAGCGTTACCGACTGCACCCACAATTGCGACCGTCTGTGCACCCTGGGCAGCATCAAGGTAGAGGGTCAGAATGCCGACAAGGCACAGCTGACCTTCTGCCATAGTTTTGCACCTCGCAGCAGCCATGGCGGCAACCGCACCGAAAACGTCCGCGGTCTGGAGGTCTCTGCCTCTGCCGAGACCCATATCGCCTGCGACGCGCTGACCTGCACCTACAACAAGGGCAACGTTTGCTCTGCCAAGCAGGTCGTTGTGGAAGGCGACCGTGCCAGCACCTGCACCGACACCCAGTGTGCTACCTTCCGTCTGGACAACTGCCACAACCGCTGATTTTTTTGCACAGCAAAAAACCCCTGCCGACCGGCAGGGGTTTTGTTGTGTTGATTTGATTTTAGTCTTCCAGATACACGCGCGTGACGCGAGCAGTGAGCAGGCACAGGGGCAGGCTCAGGTTCTGGCCGGTGACCGTCTGGTACTCCTCCAGGGTGATGGCGGCGCCGCCGCGGCTCCAGCCGAAGAAGGTGACCTCGTCACCCACCTTGCAATCCAGACCGGTGACGTCCACCATGGTCTGATCCATACAAGTGGCAAGGCAGTAGGCGCGGGTGTCGTTCACCAGCACGGGGCCACCTTTCTGACCCACAGGACGGTACAGGCCGTCGGCATAGCCCACATCTACGGTGGCTACGGTGATGGGATGGTCGGTGTCGTTCATAAAATGACGGCAATAGCCGCAGCTTTCGCCGGGTGCGATGTCGTGGATATGGGTGATGAATGCGCGCCAGGAGGTGCAGCCTTCCACCCCCAGGGCATTGGTATCGTCGTCCATAGAGGCGTGGCCCATATACAGGCTGCCGGGACGCACGTGGGTGCAGAGGTCTTCCTTGAACCAGCCGGTGGCACCGCTGTTGGCGCAGTGGATGTACCGCAGTTCGATGCCGCTTTCGCGGATCTGTGCCACAGCCGCCTTGAACAAGTCATACTGCTCATACACAAAGGGGTCTTCGGTATAGGTCGCGGTGGAGAAATGGGTAAAGGCACCCACCACCTGCAGGTTGCCCAGCTCCCGGATATAGGCCAGCAGCGCGGCCAGATCCTCACCGGGCTTGACACCGATGCGGTTCATACCGGTTTCGATCTTCAGCTGCACCTGCATCTCCACACCGGCCTCCCGGGCGGCGTCGGAGAGCATCTTGGCCGTTTCGCGGCTGAACACCGGCAGCTG
>JAFYMZ010000054.1 GCA_017548175.1 Clostridia bacterium
ACTCTTCGGGATCGGTACGCTTACCGTAACCCAGTTCGGTAACGGTGATCAGCAGGGCATCGGGCTGCTGCAGCGCAGCGCCGATGACAGCGTCATCTTCGCCTACGCGGATGCCACGAACACCGGCAGCCTCACGACCCATGACACGCACTTCGCTTTCATGGAAACGGATCGCGCTGCCCTTCTTGGTGGCCAGAATGATATGATCCTCGCCACTGGTCAGGCAAACATTCACCAATTCGTCGCCTTCGTCCAGCGAGATGGCACGCAGACCGGACTTTCTGCCGGTGTTGATACTCTCCAGCGTGACGCGCTTGACGGTACCGTTCTTGGTGGCAAAGAAGACAAAGGCGCTTGCGGGCTTCACATCGTGCAGGTGCAGCATGGTAGTGACCTTTTCGTCAGCATTCAGCTGCAGCAGGTTGACCACGTTCATACCCTTGGCGGTACGGCCGCTTTCGGGCACCTGATAGCCCTTCAGGCGGTACACGCGGCCCAGACTGGTGAAGAACAGGATCTGGTCGTGGGTGCTGGCAGTAAAGATGGTATCCACCACGTCTTCTTCCCGGGTGGTCATACCGGTAACGCCGCGACCGCCGCGCCGCTGGGTGCGGTAGGTGCTGGCGGGCACGCGCTTGATGTAACCCATACGGGTCAGGGTATAGACGCAGTCCTCTTCCTCGATGAGATCCTCGATGTCGATCTCATTTTCCATATGCGAGATCTGGGTGCGGCGGTCGTCGCCGTACTTGGCCTTGATCTCCTGCAGCTCCTCCTTGACGATGGCGCGGACGCGCTCGGGCTTGGCCAGAATATCCAGATAATCGGCGATCTTGGCGTGCAGGATGTTCAGTTCGTTCTCGATCTTCTCCTGCTCCAGACCCTGCAGACGGCGCAGCTGCATTTCCAGAATGGCCTGCGCCTGGATCTCGCTGATGTCAAAGCGCTCCATCAGGCGCTCTTTGGCGTTGTCGTAACTGGTGCGGATGATGTGGATGACCTCGTCGATGTTGGCGCAGGCGATGGCCAGACCCTCCAAAATGTGGGCGCGCTCCTGTGCCTTGCGCAGGTCGTAGCGGGTGCGGCGCTCCACCACGTCGATCTGGTGCTTCAGATAATGATCCAGCATCTCGCGCAGGTTCATGATCTTGGGCTTGCCGTCGGCCAGTGCCAGCATAATGGCGCCAAAGGTCTCCTGCAGCTGGGTGTACTGGTACAGCTGATTCAGCACCACCTGGGGGTTCACGTCACGGCGCAGTTCCACCACCACGCGCATACCGGTACGGTCGGACTCGTCACGCAGGTCGGTGATGCCTTCCACGCGCTTGTCCTTGTGCAGGTCGGCGATGGACTCTACCAGACGGGCCTTGTTGACCATATAGGGGATCTCGGTGATGACGATGCGGAAACGGCCGTCCTTCCACTCCTCGATCTCGGCCTTACTGCGGACGATGATCTTGCCGCGGCCGGTGGCATAGGCAGCGCGGATGCCGCTGCGGCCCATGATGACACCGCCGGTGGGGAAGTCGGGACCCTTGATAAAGCGGGTCAGATCCTCCAGCTGGGCCTCGGGATTGTCGATGATCAGGCAGCAGGCATCCACCAGTTCGCCCAGATTGTGGGGCGGAATGTTGGTTGCCATACCCACGGCGATACCCTGACTGCCGTTGGCCAGCAGATTGGGGAAACGGGAAGGCACCACGTCGGGTTCCTTCAGCTTATCGTCAAAGTTGGGGGAGAAATCGACGGTCTCCTTGTCGATGTCCTCCATCATCTTGTCACTCAGCTTGGCCAGACGGGCCTCGGTATAACGGTAAGCAGCCGGGGGGTCGCCGTCGATGCTGCCGAAGTTACCCTGTCCGTCGATGAGGGGATAGCGCAGAGAAAAACCCTGTGCCATACGCACCATGGCGTCGTATACGCTGGCGTCACCGTGGGGATGGTAACGGCCCAGCACGTTACCCACGGTGGTGGCCGACTTGCGGAAGGGCTTGTCAACGGTCAGACCGTCCTCGTGCATGGCGTACAGGATGCGGCGGTGGACCGGCTTCAAGCCGTCGCGCACATCGGGCAGCGCACGGGCAACGATAACGCTCATGGCATAAGAAATGAAGGATTTCTTCATCTCCCGTTCCAGATCTACCGGGACGATTTTTTGATTTTCATAGCGAAGATCGCTCATTTTATCATCACCTGCTTATACTTTCGGTATAATTATTATGTAATATTGCGATTAGTTTTGATTTAATACTGTTTCGAAGGGATACAATCCCTCCACCACCTGCGGTGGTCCCCCTCCCCTTGCACAGGGGAGGCTAAATGCGTAGGCAGGCTCCCTTGTGTAAAGGGAGCTGTCAGCCCTTGGGCTGACTGAGGGATTGTTTGACGGCCAGATCAATCATCTGACACACACCCTCAAAATTATTGTTTACATCGTAATTGGAAATCCGGATCACCGAAAGGCCAAATTGCTGCAAATACACGGTTCTTCGAAAATCTTCTTCCTGTGCCTGCGCTTCATAATGATGGGAACCATCCAGTTCCACCACGATGTTTGCCTGCGCACAGTAAAAATCTACGATATATTGTCCCATCACCTTTTGCCGCAGAAACTTTGGGGTATATCCGCGCAAAAAATCATACCACAGATGCTTTTCTTCTTTGGTCATTTGCTTGCGCAGTTGTCTGGCCAAAGGGACAAGACGAGGGTTGTATTTTCGTTCCATCGTAATTACGACCATTTTCCGGCGCAGATCTTGCGGCTTTCCTTGAAAAACCGGTTCTCGTCGTAGATGGCACTGCTGCGGCCGTGGGCGCTGCCGGAAGCGGCGTTGCCCTCGCCGGTGCTGCAGCCGCAGCCGTTGGAGGTGTACTGCACGTCCATCAGGTTGCTGGTGTCATAGGTGGTGCTGGCGCGCTCGAACTTATCCCGCTGGGTCACTTTTTTGCGCATCAGGGGACTGTTTTTGCCCGAAGCCGAGCGGTACTCCGATTTCTGCGGCTGGGACGGGTGGCTTTGCCGCGCCTGTTGGGCGCTGACCCGGCCGGGGTCATTGGAGGGGAACACCGCACGGGTGCCCTGCCGCTTCACCTGCGAAAAGGCACTGCCGGCGCCGGACTGTGCGGTCTGCCGGACGGTCTGTACGAAGGTCATCACAGGATCTTCCCGTTGGGCTTGTGCCTGCTGGGTCTTCTTTTTCTTACTGTTGCTTCCAAAGAGAGAAAAAATGATGATCAAGAAAATGATTATTTCCATAAAAACCCTCCTTTTCTTGATGTGTCGGTTCCGTTATACGTCCAGCTCGGCCAGATGTGCGTTCTTTTCGATAAACTCGCGGCGCGGCTCTACCTTTTCACCCATCAGGATGGTAAAGATCTCGTCGGCAGCGGCGGCGTCTTCCATTTCCACCTGCAGCAGGGTACGGACTTCGGGGTCCATGGTGGTCTCCCACAACTGGGTGGGCGTCATCTCACCCAAGCCCTTGTAGCGCTGCACCATAGCGCCGGGATACTGTTCCAGCATCTGGGCCTGCTGCTCGTCGGTATAGGTGTAAATGGGCTTTGCGTTCTTGCCCTTGGGGGTGATCTTATACAGCGGGGGCTGCGCGATATACACGTGACCCTGCTGGATCAGCGGCTTCATAAAGCGGAAGAAGAAGGTCAGCAGCAGCGTGCGGATGTGGCTGCCGTCTACGTCGGCATCGGCCATCAGAATGACCTTGCCGTAGCGCAGCTTGCTCACGTCAAACTCGTTGCCGATGCCGGCACCGAAGGCGGTGACCAGAGGCATCAGCTTTTCGTTGCCGTACACCTTGTCCAGACGGGCCTTTTCCACGTTGAGCATCTTGCCCCACAGGGGCAGGATGGCCTGGAAGCGGCGGTCGCGGCCTTCCTTGGCAGAGCCGCCGGCCGAGTCACCCTCGACGATGTAAATTTCCGTCAGACGGGGGTCGCGCTCCTGACAGTCGGCCAGTTTGCCGGGCAGGCTGGCGCTTTCCAGCGCGCTCTTGCGGCGGGTAGCCTCACGGGCGCGCTTGGCGGCCTCGCGGGCACGGGCGGCGGTCATGGCCTTGTCCAGCACGATCTTGGCGGTGGTGGGGTTTTCTTCCAGATAGGCGGACAGTTTTTCGTAGACCATATTGTCCACCATGGTACGCATAAAGGCGTTGCCCAGCTTGGTCTTGGTCTGACCCTCGAACTGTGCCTCGGTGAGCTTGACAGACAGGATGCAGGTCAGGCCTTCGCGCACGTCGTCACCGGTGAGGTTCTTGTCGTCGTCCTTCAGCAGCTTGTACTTACGGGCGTACTCGTTGATGACTCTCGTCAGCGCCGTCTTAAAGCCGGTCTCGTGCATACCGCCCTCGGGGGTATGGATGTTGTTGGCAAAGCTCAGCAGCAGTTCGCTGTAACCGTCGTTGTACTGCATGGCCAGTTCGGCCTCGCTGTCTTCCTTCTTGCAGTCGATGTAAATGACATCCTCGTGCAGCACGGTCTTGTGGCGGTTGTGATAGGACACGAACTCGCGGATACCGCCCTCGAAGCACATGCTCTCCACACGGGGTTCTTCGCCGCGCAGGTCGCTGAGGGTGATGCGGATGCCGGCATTCAGGAAGGCCTGCTCCCGCAGACGCTCGTACAGGGTGTCGAAGTCAAAGACGGTCTCGTCAAAGATCTCGGCATCAGGCTTGAACCAAACGGTGGTGCCGGTACCTTCGGCCTCGCCCACCACGTGCATAGTCTCGGTGGTCTTGCCGCGGGCAAATGCCATCTGCTTGACGGTGCCTTCGTTGCGCACCTGTACCTTCAGGCTTTCGCTCAGGGCGTTTACCACGCTGGCACCAACGCCGTGCAGACCGCCGGAGACCTTATAGCCGCCACCGCCGAACTTACCGCCGGCGTGCAGCACGGTAAAGACCACCTCAAGGGTGGAAATGCCCATCTTGGGATGGATGCCGGTGGGGATACCGCGGCCGTTGTCCTGTACCCGAATCTCATCGCCGGGCAGGATGCTGACCTCGATGTGGTTACAGTAGCCGGCCAGTGCCTCGTCGATGGAGTTGTCCACGATCTCGTAGACCAGATGATGCAGGCCACGAATGCTGGTGGAACCGATGTACATACCGGGACGCTTGCGCACGGCCTCAAGGCCTTCCAGCACCTGAATTTGATTTTCATCATACGCGGTCTGGATCTTTTCGTTTTCCGCCATAATAGGAAACCTCCGATTTTTTCGGTGTAGTTACAATAATAAAAATAAGCGTAATGCTTGATTGCGTTTTGAAATAGGGTTTGCTTGGTTGTGTGCCCGGCGCGGGGTTACGGAATGGGCAAGCCCATTCCCTACATTACGCGGAATGACCCGGTGGGTCACCTGAACTGTTGCGTCATCCTGAGCGGAGGACGAAGTCCGCAGTCGAACCCGGAGGGCGCGGCACAGCCGCGGGATCTGCCGAAAATTGCGGGCAAATCCCGCCGGAGATCCCACCGTCTGCGACGGTGCTGCTGCGCAGTTCGACTCCGCTACGCTGCGCTCAGGATGACCCGGCGGTCACCTTCTTTGCCTCCCTCTTTGAGGGAGGGGGACCACCGCAGGTGGTGGAGGGAGTCAAAACGATTGAATCTTATTCCATACTCAGCCAACTGCCCTCTTCCTGGGCGCGCTTCAGCAGGGTCTTGCTGGAAATCTGCGAGATGTACACCACCGTTTCGCCGTGTTCCCGGCAAACGATGGCAGATTTGGGAATATCGTCGGTGATCACCTGTACCTTGCCTTCCTTTTCGGCGGCAGACAGGTAAGCACGGGTATGCTTGCTCCAAGTGGCGGTGTCCATGTCGAACACCATAATGATATGTTCACTGTTGACGGCCACATCGCGGCCAAGGTGCAAAAACACAGACACCCCTCCTTTTTTTGTTATAACCGGATCACGTTGGCCTTGCCAAAGGCGGTCTCTCCCTCGCAGCAGGTGATGATGCTCTGTCCGCCCATGGCGTGCTGGGCCACAAAGGCCTGCCGCGCGCCGTCCAGCTCGCTGAGCACGTCATCCAGCAGCAGCACGGGGTATTCCCCGCTGTCCCGCCGCAGCAGTTCCCGCAGGCCGAACTTCAGGCTCAGGGCCGCCGAGCGGGTCTGTCCCTGACTGGCGTAGGCTTTGGCATCCCGTCCGTTGATGGTCAAGGGCATATCGTCCTTATGAATGCCCGACAGACACTGCATGGTGGCTTCCTCCGCCTTGCGGTGGGCTTCCATATGCTCCATCAGCCAGCCGAAGATCTGTTCTTCCGGCGCAAAGGGGTCTTGCACGGTCTTTACCGTCTGATACCCCACCTGCAATTCTTCTTTTCCGCCGGAGATCTCGCCGTGCATCACGGCGGCTTCCCTGTTCAGCGAGTCCAAAAACCGCGCCCGATAAGAAAGCAGCGCCGCACCGTAGCGGCAAAGCTGCAGGTCGTACTCGGGCAGCAGCGCCAAGGCAGCTGCGCGGTTCTCTTCCGTTTTCAGCAGTTTGCTCTTGCTGTCCAGAAGCTTCTGATACCGGGTCAGCAGTTCGCCGTACCGGGGCCGCAGCTGACACAGGGCATCGTCCACGAAATCCCGCCGGCCGGAAGCGCCGCCCTTGACGATGTGCAGATCCTCGGGAGAAAACAGCACGCAGCGCAGATGCTCGGCCAGATCATACTGCCGCTTGATCTTCACGCCGTTGACAGAGGCATTGGTGCGCCCGCCTGCGGGCAGCTCCATCCGCAGCTCCTTTTCCCGGCCGCCGGAATGAACGCCGGCGGACAAAAAGGCCGCAGGGGCATCCCAATGCACCAGCTCGCTTTTCTTGGCGGCACGCCAGCTTCTGCCGCCGGTCAGCAGCAAAATGGCCTCCAGCAGGTTGGTTTTCCCCTTGCCGTTGTCGCCGAAAATAATGTTGCTGTCGGGCATAAATTCAAACTTGCCTTGCCGGTAGCTGCGAAAATCCCGCAGGCTCAGGCTTTGCAAAATCAGTCTGCTTCTACGGAAACGGTGACGCCGCCCAAGGTGACGGTATCACCGGGACGGATCTTCTTGCCGCGCATGGTGCAC
>JAFYMZ010000055.1 GCA_017548175.1 Clostridia bacterium
ACTGTATTTGAAGTTAACGTACCTTCGTGGCCCATGTTGCGTGCCATCACAAAGCTGCTCACCGTAGTCGGCGAACCCAGCATCACCATAATGGCGATCAGCTTTGCCTCATGAAAGCCCATGGCCACCGCCAACGGCAGGAACAAACTACATAGTCCCACCAATTTCACCGTAGCCGCACACACCGAAGGCCGCAGCTTTCCACTAACCTTCTTCAAATCAATGCTGGCGCCCATGGCGATCAGTCCCAGAGGTGTTGCCAAGCCACCCACATTGTCCACGGTTTTGGCCGCAATCGTAGGAACCGGCAGCTTCAGCAGCGACCAAAGCAGGCCTGCCACAATACCCAGCAAAATCGGATTGGTCACGATCCCCTTGATCGTACGACGGGCCAGAACCGCTTTCGACTCCTTAGCTCCGTTGTCATCGGCCGGCGCTGTCAGCGCCAGCACCACCACCGCCATAGCATTATATAGCGGCACACTGGCAATGATCATCAGCGGTGTCATACCCGCATCGCCATAAATGTTCTGTGTATAGGCAATACCCAAAATCGCCGCACTGCTGCGGTAGGCCGCCTGCACAAACTCGCCCCGGGCGGGTTTATTCTTAATCATAAGTGAAAGCAGATACGCCAGCCCGATGCTCAGCAGCGTCACTGCGAAACAAAACAACACAAACTTCGAATCCCAAACCGACACAAAGTCCGTAGTTGCCAGCTGATCAAACATCAACACCGGAAGCGCAATCTGAAACACAAACTGATTTAGCTTCGCCGCAAAGGAATCATCGATGACCCGCCATTTATGCAGCAAAAAACCCAGCACCATCGTCAAAAACACCGGCACCGTCGCATTCAAGCTGAACATCAAATTCTCCATCTGCTTCGCCTCCTCTTTCCTATCATCCATCCGCTTCGTTTCCGGTACCTGCTTCGCCGAATTTCCCCGTTCGCTCAGTTACAAATTTCATATTTGAAAATTTAACTGAACCGATTCAGTTATTTTTCTCATACAGCAAATCGTAACTGAACAGCGCACCCGAATCACACTCCAAACAGCGCAACCAACAAACTTATTTCATCGAAAACTGCAAAAACTCATACACCAGCTCGCTGCCCTCTTCGATCTCCATCGGCAGCAGCGCCCGAGCCACCAAAAACAGCTCATCCTCCGGCTCATCGATCCGCTCCAAATGGGCGTAATCGCCATCGATCAACTTCACTCGATATTCTCTGCGTTCCATTCTCTCAAAAACTCCTCTTTAAATTGCACCAGCAAAGCATGGCGCGCCTGCGCCAAATCTTTACCGGCTTTCGTTCTCATACCATCCGCCAGCAAGAGCAGCTTATCATCGAAATGCTGCAGGCTGTTGGCCGGATCCGCCGGATCGTAGATCGGACGACCCATTTTCCCGCCGTAGGCAAAGGTCCGCGCAATGCCAATGGCGCCCAAGGCGTCTAACCGATCCGCATCTTTGACCACATCGCTCTCCTTCTGCAGCCGTGCACTGCAGGGCACACCCTCGGAAAAGGAAATGCTCTCCACCACTTCCAGCACGTCTTCCTGCATCGTCGCCGGAAACGCCGCCTCCGTCATCAACTCCCGCAAAAGCACCTGGCGGCTCTCTTTCGTATAGCCAAATTTATGATCTGCCACATCGTGCAGATAGGCCGCCGCCAGCACAATATCCATGCGGCACGCTTCCCTCTCACCGATCTGACGACTCATCGCCGCCACCCGGTGGGTATGATACCAGTCATGCCCGGTGGCCTCACCGGTTTGAATGGCCTTCACCCGTTCGATCAATCCTTCAAAATTCAAAATCTTGTCCTCACGACGGAATTACGAATAATAACCCTTTTCTTTGACAACGCCCTCTTCCATCATAATGCGGCCCCGGGCCATCACCGTATGGAAGGTCATGTCGTCATTCAACAGAATCAGATCCGCATCGCTGCCCTCGGCCACGCAGCCCTTCGCAGGAGCAATCTCCAGCGCCTGGGCCACATTGCGGGTCACCAAAGCCAGTGCCTGTTCCAGCGGCAGACCATGTTCACGCACCAAAAGGCGAATACACTCAAATAAGGTGGTCATTTTGGCCACTTCAATACCGATCAGCTCATTCTTCTCATTCCACTTGGGCATGCTGCCGTTGGAATCGGAGCTCAGGGTCACCCGGTCAAAGGGCACCCGAGGCAAAGCCTTCGCAATGGCTGCCGCAGCCGAAGCCGGGGAACCACTGGTAAAATCAATATAGCCGCCCATGTTGGCAAAGCGAATGCCATCCTCCAGGGCCTTTTGAATATGGGTCGGACGAAAATGCTTAATCGGAATCTCAGTCTCTTCCACAATGGCAAACACATCCGACAGACCCTTCTTGCCGTTGCCCATGTGCATATGCACCTCACCCACCTTGCCGCTTTCCAATCCGGCCAGGCGCGCCTGGGTTGCCAAACGAGCCAGTTCCTCCGCATTAATGTTGGAAGAACGATGATCGGAGATCGCGATCTTCACGCCGATCACTTCTTTAATATACACAATATCATCGGTCACCGAACCGGTCAAAGTCGGCGACGGATACTCATAGGCACCGGTCAAGCAATATGCGGTTACACCCTCTTCGTTCAGCGCTTTCGCCTTGGCCACCACATTGCGCACACTGCGGGTGCGGGAATCGGTACCCAGCAGGCCCACCACGGTGGTCACACCGCTTTCCACCAGATCCCCCAAGGTCACCTCCGGAGCGCGGCTCTTAAAGCTGGACTCGCCACCACCGCCGGTGATATGCACGTGCTGATCGATCAGGCCCGGAATCACTTTCCGCCCTGCGGCATCGATCACCTGAAGGCCCTCCCAGTCCAAATTGATGGCAGGCGCAATTTTTACAATCTTATCATTACAGATGAGCAAATCTCTACATCCCAGATGATCCGGGGTGTAGAGATCTGCGTTTTTCACTAAAACAAACATTTTATGCTCCAAATTTTTCAGCCGCAACCTTCAGCATCTCGCGGATCGGCAGCTGATAAGGACAACGGGGTTCACAGGCACCGCACTGGATACAAGCGGAAGCCTTCACAGGCATCGCGTCGTAACGGCCCTGTGCCCAGTCAGCCAAGCCATAACGCTCCAAATAACCCTGCATCAGGAACACATTGGGAATGGAAATACCCACCGTACAGGGAGCGCAGTAGTTACAACGACGGCAGAACTGAGTTCCCAGCTGTGCGCGCACCTGATCGATGCCCGCCAGCTCTTCCTCGGACAGAGGTGCTTCGTTATTCACCGCTGCCAGGTTCTGCTCGATCTCCGCCGGATCCGCCATGCCCGGGATCACCACGGTCACCGCCGGATTGGCCACCACAAAACGCATCGCCAGAGTTGCATCCTCAATGGCACCGCCGGCCAGAGGCTTCATGTCGATGAAACCAATATTCTTCTCCGCGCAGGCAGCGATCAGCGCCTCGCCCTGGGTTTCTACAATATTATAAGGGAACATGATGGTTTCCACCCAGTCGTAGGACAGGGCCTTCTCGAAGGCCTCCACAGAATGGGCAGTGACGCCGATGTGACCGATCTTACCGGCCTCCTTGGCAGCCATCAGGGCTTCCAGTGCGCCGCCGGGGGCGGTGACGGTGTCGAGATCTGCCAGGGAAGGATTATGGACCTGATACAGTTCAATATATTTGGTACGAAGGTTACGCAGGCTGACGTCGATGTCCTTGGCCATGGCTTCCTTGGTGCGGGCCATGGTTTTGGTGGCCAGAATGAACTTGTCCCGGATGCCCTCCAGAGCATAGCCCAGGTATTCTTCACTGACGGTATAGCCCCGGGCGGTGTCAATGTAGTTAACGCC
>JAFYMZ010000056.1 GCA_017548175.1 Clostridia bacterium
CGCGGCCGCGGTCCCGTTGCCACCGTTCTGGTGGAGAACGGCACCCTGCGCGCCGGTGACATCGTCATCGCCGGCACCGCTGTTGGCCGTGTCCGTGCCATGACCGACCATAAGGGTCGCCGTCAGCAGGAAGCCGGTCCTTCCGTTCCCGTGGAGATCGTCGGTCTGGCCGAGGTTCCCGGCGCAGGCGATGTCCTGTACGCCGTCGAGGACGAGCGCATGGCCCGTACGCTGGCTGAAAAGCGCAAGTTCGAAGAGAAGGAAAAGGAAAACAACGCCAAGCAGAAGGTCACTCTGGAGAACCTGTTCAGCTCCATCGAGTCCGGCAATATGAAGGACCTGAACATCATCGTCAAGGCTGACGTGCAGGGTACTGCCGAAGCCGTTAAGGCCAGCTTGGAGAAGCTGACCAACGAAGAAGTCCGCGTTCGCGTCATCCACAACGGCGTTGGCGGTATCAACAACAGCGACGTCATGCTGGCAAACGCTTCCGGCGCCATCATCGTCGGCTTCAACGTCCGTCCCGAGGCCGGCATTGCCGACGAGGCCAAGAATGCCAACGTGGATATGCGTCTGTACCGCGTCATTTACGACTGTCTGGAAGAGATCGAGGATGCCATGAAGGGTATGCTGGCGCCCAAGTTCCGCGAGGTCATTCTGGGCCACGCCGAGATCCGCCAGACCTTCAAGGTCAGCGGTGTGGGCACCATCGCCGGTGCATACGTGCTGGACGGCAAGATGCAGCGTAACGAAAAGGTGCGCATCGTCCGTGACAGCATCGTCATCCACGAGGGCGATCTGGCAACCCTGAAGCGTTTCAAGGACGACGCCAAGGAAGTCAACACCGGCTTTGAGTGCGGTATGAGCTTCGAGCGTTTCAACGACATCAAGGTGGGCGACATCGTAGAAGCCTTCATTATGGAGGAAGTCAAGCGGTAAGTCCGTTTTTTGGGGCGGCAGGACTCTGTCGCCCCAAGTATTAAATTTTCTCGGATAACAGGAGGAACCTATGCCTTACAATATGAACCGCGTTGACCGAATCAGCGAAGAGATCATGCGTGAACTGTCCGGCCTGCTGCGCGAGGTCAAGGACCCCCGCATCGGCGGCGTGATGCTGTCCATCGTTCGCTGTGAGGCCACCAACGATATGCGCTGGTGCAAGGTGCATCTGAGCGTTATGGGCGACTGTGACTATAAGGAACTGAAGAAGGGTCTGAAGTCCTGCTCCGGCTTCCTGCGCCGTGAACTGGCACACCGTCTGCGCCTGCGCTATACCCCCGAGCTGGTCTTTGAACTGGATGACTCCATCGCCTACGGCGCCCACATTTCCAAGGTGCTGCGCGATCTGGACATCAAGCACGACAGCGAGGAAGAAACCGATGAGCAGGATGCTTGATGCCGCTGCTGCGGCGGAATTCCTGCGGCAGCGGGATGACCTGCTGCTTTTGACCCACCGCCGCCCCGACGGGGATACGGTGGGTTCTGCCGGTGCGCTTTGTCTGGGCCTGCGTGCGCTGGGCAAGACCGCATATCTGGCAAAAAATGAAGATATGACCCCCAAACTGGTAGGCTTTGCCGCCGGTCTGGAGGCCCCTGCCGATTTTGTCCCCGGCACTGTCGTGGCGGTGGACATCGCCGACGAAAGCCTGTTCTGCACCTCTATGGCGCAGTACAAGGGCAAGGTAGACCTGTGCATCGACCACCATCCCTCCAACAAGGGCTACGCCGCCGACCTGTATCTGGAGCCGGCCGCTGCCGCCACCGGAGAGTTGATCTGCACCCTGCTGCGTGCGCTGCAGGTGGACATCAGCGTGGATATGTGGGAGCGCATCTATCTGGCCGTGGCCACCGACACCGGCTGCTTTAAGTTCGGCAATACCACCCCGTACGCCCACGCCATCGCGGCCGATTGCATCGCCGCCGGCGTGAAGTTCCATCCCATCAACCGGGCCTTCTTCCAGCTGAAGAGCCGTGCCCGTATGGAAGTGGAAAAAGCCCTGTTCGCCGGCCTGCGCTTCAGCGCCGACGGCCGGATGGCGGCAACCGCCATCGCCCGAGACTTTATCGAAGGCGTCGGGGCAAACAACGACGATATGGACAACCTGTCTACCCTGACCATGGAACTGGAGGGTGTGGTTTGCGGCATCGTGCTGACGGAAAACGTGGCACGTGGCAGCTTCAAGGCTTCGGTCCGCACCCAGGCACCCTACGATGCCTCCCGCATTTGCGCCAACTTTGGCGGCGGCGGACACGCCCGTGCTGCCGGCGCAACGCTGGAAGGCACGGCCGACAGCGTGGTGCAGGCTATGATGCAGGCCGCAGAGAAGGAGCTGAACGCCCATGTATAACGGCATTTTGGTGTTCCATAAGCCGGAGGACTTTACCTCCCACGATGCCGTGGCCAAACTGCGCGGCATCTTGCGGCAAAAGAAGATCGGCCACGCCGGCACACTGGACCCCATGGCCCGCGGCGTGCTGGTGGTGCTGCTGGGCAGCGCCACCCGTGCCAGCGACTATGCCAGCGGTCAGCAGAAGGAATACGTGGCCCGTCTGCGGCTGGGTCTGACTACCGACACCCAAGACATCACCGGTACGGTACTGGAAGAACGCGACGTGCAGGTCAGCGAGGCTGAATTGCTGGCCGCGCTGCAGGCATTCACCGGCGATATTCTGCAGCTGCCGCCCATGTACTCTGCGGTGCAGGTAGGCGGCAAACGCCTGTATGATCTGGCCCGCAAGGGCATTGAAGTGGAGCGGCAGAGCCGCAGCATCCACGTGGAAAAGCTGCAGCTGTGCACCGATGACCGTCTGGCCGAACTGGGCGTCGCCAAGGGCGAACCCTGCAAGGAAGGCGTGGAGTACGATCTGGATGCCGTGTGCTCCAAGGGCACGTACATCCGCACCCTGTGCCACGATGTGGGACAGGCCTTGGGCTGCGGCGGCTGTATGGCCGACCTGCTGCGCGTCCGCAGCGGTGATTTTGTGCTGAGTCAGGCACTGACCTTTGCACAGGTAGAGGAACTGCATAAAAACGGCGAGCTGGAGCGATATATCGTGCCCACCGACCGTGTGTTCAGCGACCTGCCTGCGGTATACTTAAACGAGGCCGGCGACGAGCGCGCCAGCCATGGCGCCTTTTTGGATGCCAAGCATCTGGCACAGGGCAGCATCCCGCCGGAAGGCACCGGCTGCCGGGTCTATGACAGTATGGGTCGGTTTATTATGACCGGCAAGAGCGGTCAGCTGGACCGTGGCGGAGAAGCGATTTTCTGCGACAAGACTTTTTTTAACAGGGATTGAAGTATATGACGATAAAACGCGTGCTGGCGCTGGGCTTTTTTGACGGCGTACACCGTGGCCACGCCAGCATTCTGCAAGAGGCCTGCCGCCTGGCGGCGGAACTGGGTGCGGAAAGCGGTGCGGTGACTTTCGAGAGCCACCCCCGCGCCTTGGTACTGGGTCGGGCCCCCGACCTGATCACCAGCTTTGCCCGCCGCTGCGCCCTCATTCGGGAGGCCGGGGTCAAGCAGGTCTTTGCCCTGCCCTTTGACCAAGAGATGGCAAACACCTCGCCGGAGGCCTTTGCCGCCATGCTGCGGGATCAATTCGGTGCCGTAGCCGTGGTGTGCGGCGAAAACTTCCGGTTCGGTAAAAACGCCGCCGGTACGCCGGCATTTCTCGAGGCCTTTGGCCTGCAGGTACGGGTGTGCAAGCCGGTGTACTCCGGCAAGGAACTGGTCAGTTCCACCCGCATCCGCAACTGTGTCCGCGAGGGGCACGTGCATCGCGCTGCCCAGCTGCTGGGCAGACCCTTCTCGCTGGAAGGCCCGGTGGTCAGCGGCTATCAGGTGGGACGCAAACTGGGCTATCCCACCATCAACGTGGCCCCGGAAGCCGGCGGCCTGATCCCCCGGCGCGGCGTCTATGTCACCGATGTGTTCATCGGCGGCAACGTGTATCGGGCCGTGACCAATGTGGGTACCCGACCCACCTTTACCGATGCCGACATCGTCAGCATCGAGAGCCATTTGCTCACGTTCGAAGGCGACCTGTACGGCGAAACGGCTGAGGTGCGCTTTTTGCGCTATCTGCGGCCGGAACGGAGCTTTGAAAACGGCGATGCGCTGCGCGCGCAGATCGCCGCAGACATTGAAGAAGCGGGAAAAACCAAGTAAGGAGGCAAAGGTATGGGCCAGTTTTTTGCCAACCTGTTTGCATCTGTGAAGATTTTTTTCAGTAATTTCAACGCCACCTTCGGCGACTGGATCAACCTGCTGCTGGTGGTGGCCATTCTGGCCTTTTTCGGCGTGGCACTCATCCGCTGCTTTGTGGCGGGAGTCAAGGGCGGTCGCAACCGCAAGGCCTTAAGCGGCCGAAAAGCCGACCCCGAAAAGACCGAGCCTGCGGCGCAGCGCCTACAGAAGGCGGTGCAGTTTGCCACCGTGGCCGGCCAGCGCGAGGCGCTGGTGGCACTGGGCGATTGGCTGCGCAAGACCTACGAGGCCGAGGTGCCCCAGCTGCGCTGGGTGAACACCGAGGACGGCAGCCTGCTGATCCGTTGGCCCGGCAGCGAAGAGGAGCAGGACCCCGTACTGTTCTGCGGCCATCTGGACGTGGCTCCGGTGCAGGGCGAGTGGGTGCACGCACCCTTTGGCGGCGAGATCGAAGAGGAAAAACTCTTCGGCCGCGGTACGGTCAACGGCAAGAGCATCGTCATCACCTTGCTGGAAGCCGTGTGCCATCTGTACAAGAGCGGCTTTACCCCCCGACGGGATCTGTATTTTGCCTTTGGCAGTGACGAGACCACCGGCGGTAAAGTCGGTGCTGCCGGTCTGGCAGACCTGTTCCGCAGCCGCGGCATCCGGTTTGCCGCCATTCTGGACGAGGGCGGCTGGATCGTCGAGGACCATATGGGCGCGCCCGATCACGCGGCCGCCATCATCGGTCTGGGCGAGAAGCAGTCCTGTGACTTTTTGCTGGAAGCCAACGTCAAGGGTGGCGATTCCAGTATCCCCGGCCGCCGTACGGCACTGGGCAGTCTGGCCGAGGCCATCTGCCGGATGGACGGTGCCCAGCCGCACCATCACTTGTCCGCGCTGACCCGCGCCTATCTGAACCGTTCTATGTACGCGCTGCCCTTCAGCAAGCGTCTGGTCATCAGCAACATTCCTTTGAGCGAACCCCTGCTGACCTGGACCTTCCGGGATGACCGCACGGCGCTGGCACAGCTGCGCAGCACGGTAACGGCCACCCAGATCGGCGGTTCCGATGCCCCCAATATGCTGGCGGCCAAGGCGCAGGCGCGCATCAATGCCCGTCTGATCCCCGGCGAGACCCCCGAGAATATGCTGCGCTACCTCAGCGAACTGGTGGAAGACCTGCCGGTGAAGCTGGAGATGGTAGAGCATACCGAGGCCGTGCCGGTGACCGACAGCGAAGCGCCTATGTACAAGACCCTGTGCAGCGCCATCAACGATACCTATTCGCTGCTGCCCTGCATTGGTATGCTGTGCCCCGGCAAGACCGATAGCCGGCATTATGCCGATATGAGCGATTGCATCCTGCGTTTTGCCCCCCTGATCCAGACCCTGCGCCAGAGTCGCGGCGGTTACCGTGCCGAGGAGCACGTGGATCTGCAGAGTCTGGGCATCGCAGTTGAGATTTACGCCAACTTCATGAAGAAGTTGTAATTCCACTATGGCGAAGAACAAGAACCGGCGCCCGCGGCGGCGTAAGTTCCGGCCGATCCTGCTGCTGGGTTTGGTGCTGGCAGCAGCGGCCGTAATGTCGGGACAGATCCCGTGGGAGAAACTGGGCGTGCTTCCGACCCCTCCCGCCACACCGGAGCCCTCCGTGCAAATGGAGATCCATATGATCGATGTGGGACAGGGCGAGAGCATTTTGGTGCGCTGCGGCACGGAAACCATGCTGGTGGATGCCGGCCTGCGCGAGTCGGGCGACGATGTGTCGGCCTATTTGCAGGCGCAGGGCATTGAAAAACTGGATCGGCTGGTGATCAGCCACGATCACAGTGACCACCGCGGCGGTTTGCAGCGTGTGCTGCGGGATATTGACACCAATGTACTGATGTTGTACGACGGCGGTGACCGGGACAGTGGCTATCTGTTGGCCGGCGAACTGGCCGGCAGTTCCGCCTGTGACATTGCATTTTTAGAGGCCGGACAGACGTTTTCCCTTGGCAGCGCCACTGTGACGGTGGTATTTCCCCGGGCAGGCTATGGCAGCGATGATCTGAACGATGTGTCTCTGGTACTGCTGTTGGAGTGCGACGGCAAGCGCGCTCTGCTGACCGCCGACAGTACGGCGGCCGCGGAGTGGCTGTATTACGAGGATCTGCCGCAGGTGGATGTGCTGAAGGTCGCGCACCACGGCAGCGGCGGCTCTACCACCACCGAACTGCTGCAGCAGATCAAGCCCAAACTGGCGCTCATCAGCTGTGGCGAAAACAACGACTACGGGCATCCCCACAAGCGCGTGCTGCAGGCTTTGCAGGATGTGGGCGCGGCGGTGTACCGCACCGACCTGCAGGGTGATCTTGTGGTAACGCTGCAAGACGGCGCGTTTTCCGTCAAGACCCAACGATAAATACAAGGGCGGCGCAGGCTGCCCCTTTCCCCGACAAGGGAAAAGGAGGCCATTATGGCAGAGAGAAAGAAGAAATCTACCGAGGTTGCAAAGCCCAACGGCTTTATTTATGAAATCGCCCGC
>JAFYMZ010000057.1 GCA_017548175.1 Clostridia bacterium
ACACCATGTACAAGATGGGTCTGCTGAACGGCGGCCGCACCAAGAGTGCCAACATCGTGGGCCAGACCATGCGACTGAATCCCCACGGCGACGGTGCCATCTACGAGACCATGGTCCGTCTGGCCCGCGGCAACGAGTCCCTGCTGATGCCCTTTATCGACAGTAAGGGTAACTTCGGCAAAGTGTACTCCCGCGATATGGCATATGCCGCCTCCCGTTATACCGAGGCCAAGCTGGACAAGATCTGTTCCGAGCTGTTTGCCGACATCGACTGCGATGCCGTCGATTTCATCGACAACTATGACGGCACCATGAAAGAGCCTGCCCTGCTGCCCACTACCTTCCCCAACATTCTGGTCAGTTCCAATCTGGGCATCGCCGTCGGTATGGCCTGCAACATCTGCGGTTTTGACCTGAACGAAGTCTGCCGCACCGCCATCGAGCGCATCAAGAACCCCGACCACGACCTGCTGAGCACCCTGACCGCACCCGACTTCCCCACCGGCGGCGAACTGATCTTCGACCAGAAGCAGATGAGCGAGATCTACCGCACCGGCCGCGGCAGTTTCAAGGTGCGCTGCAAGTGGGAGTATTTCAAGAAAGACAACCTGATCGAGATCACCGAGATCCCCTATACCACCACGGTGGAAGCCATCATCGACAAGGTCACCGACCTGATCAAGACCGGCAAGATCCGCGAGATCGCCGATATGCGCGATGAGACCGGTCTGCAGGGTATGAAGCTGACCATCGACTTGAAGCGCGGCTACGACCCCGACAAGCTGATGCAGAAGCTGATGAAGATGACCCCCCTGTCCGACAGTTTCTCCTGCAACTTTAACGTTCTGGTGGGCGGCACGCCCCGCGTGATGGGTGTGGGTGAGATCTTGGACGAGTGGACCGCATGGCGTACCGAAAGCGTCCGCCGCCGCGTGCATTTTGACCTGCAGAAAAAGAAAGCCAAGCTGCATCTGCTGAAAGGTCTGCGCAAGATCCTGCTGGATATCGACCGCGCCATTGCCATCATCCGTGACACCGAGGCCGATGCCGAAGTGGTACCCAACCTGATGATCGGCTTTGGCATTGACGAAGTGCAGGCTGAGTTCATCGCCGAGATCAAACTGCGCAACATCAACAAAGAGCACATCCTCAAGCGCCTCAGCGAGACCACCGCGCTGGAAGAAGAGATCGAAGATCTGGAGGACACCCTGAACAACCGCCGCCGGATCCAGAAGATTATCATCAAGGAACTGGAAAATGTCATCAAAAAGTTCCCCACCCAGCGCAAGACCGCCGTGGTCTACGAGCACGAGGTGGAAGAATACAACGAAGAAGAGCACGTAGAGGACTATGCCGTCACCGTATTCCTGTCCAAAGAGGGCTACTTCAAAAAGATCACGCCCCAGTCGCTGCGCATGAGCGGCGAGCAGAAGTTCAAGGACGGCGACAGTCTGCGCCAGAGTGTGGAGTGCAGCAACGCCAAGGAGATCATCTTCCTGACCAACCAGTGTCAGGCCTACAAGATGAAGCTCAGCGACTTCGAGGACAGCAAGGCCAGCGTACTGGGCGATTATCTGCCCCAGAAGCTGGGTATGGACGAAGGCGAAGCCCCTATTTATGCCTTCCTGCCCGGCAACTACAAAGGCAGCCTGATCACCGTATATGAAAACGGTAAGGTATCCAAGGTAGAACTGAGCACCTTTGAGACCAAGTCCAACCGCAAGAAACTCACCGGTGCATACTCCGACAAGAGCCCCTTGGTGGCGGCTTTTGCACTGGAAGAAGACACCGAACTGGCGCTGTATTCCGCCAGCCGCATCCTGCTGGTGAACACCGCTCTGCTGCAAGCCAAGACCACCCGCGCCACCCAGGGCGTAGCGGTGATGACCCTGAAGAAAAATCAGGTGGTCAACCGCGCCTGTCTGGCGAGCGAATCGGGCATCGAGAACCTGCCCCGCTACCGTACCCGTACCCTGCCCGCAGCCGGCGCCCTCATCCGTGAGGAAGACGCCCCGGACAAGCAGCTATCTCTGCTGTAAAGTTATTTAGCTATACACAAAAAGACCACCCGATCGGGTGGTCTTTTCACTTTTTCACCGGCAATTGCATAGACTGGGGCAAAACCCTTTGGAGGTGCTGTCATGCCACAAGGAACGATCATCCCCTATGACCGGGAGCGCGCGGTGGCCTATGCCCGCAAATGGGCATTGGGCCGCAATCCGGCCTATCTCAATTATGACAGACTTGGTGGCGACTGCACCAATTTTGCCAGCCAATGTATTTATGCCGGCAGCGGTGTCATGGATTACACCCCCACCTTCGGCTGGTATTACTTAAGCGGCAACCAAAAAGCACCGGCTTGGACGGGTGTGCAACCGCTGTACCACTTTCTGCTGCGCCCCCATAATCACGGTCCGGTGGCGGTAGAAACCGACATCCACGGCATCCGACCGGGTGACGTGGTGCAATTGGCCACCGTAAAGTCACACTTTCATCACACCCCGGTAGTGCTCGATGTCAAGGGCACGCCATCCCTTGACACCGTGCTGGTAGCCGCCCATTCCGACGATGTGTTGGGCATTCCTCTGTCAGCCTACCCCATCCGGCACGTCCGATTTCTGCACATCACCCACGTACTTTCCTGAAGAATACGCAAAAAGCCCTGTGAAGCAGAATTGCTTCACAGGGCTTTGTTTTACTTGTGTCAGAACGGGATGAATTAGGCCTTGACCAGATTCATGGTGTCCAGAGCGATCATCAGCTCTTCGTTGGTGGGGATCAGCAGAACCTTGACCTTGGAATCGTCAGCAGAGATGACAGCTTCCTTGCCGCGGATGTCGTTCTTCTCGGCATCCATCTTGACGCCCATGAACTCCAGACCGGAGGCAATGTCCATACGCTGAGCCTTGGAGTTCTCACCAACACCGGCGGTGAAGATGATAGCGTCCACGCCGCCCATAGCAGCAGCATAGGAGCCGATCAGCTTCTTCACGCCATAGTTGAACATGTCGACAGCCAGGCCGGCACGGTCGTTGCCGCCCTTGAAAGCGTTCTCCAGATCACGGAAGTCAGAGGAAACGCCGGAAACGCCCTGAACGCCGGAGTTCTTGTTCAGAGTGTTCAGCATAGCGTCGATGCTGATGCCGTGCTTGTTCATCAGATACTGCAGG
>JAFYMZ010000058.1 GCA_017548175.1 Clostridia bacterium
GGTGTCAATAAGCTGGCAGATACTGTAAAGGTCACCATGGGCCCCAAGGGCCGTAATGTGGTGCTGGATAAGAAGTACGGCGCACCCCTCATCACCAATGACGGCGTGACCATCGCCCGTGACATCGAGCTGGACGATCCCTGTGAGAATATGGGCGCACAGCTGGTGAAGGAAGTCGCCACCAAGACCAACGACATCGCCGGCGACGGTACCACCACCGCAACCCTGCTGGCACAGGCTTTCGTCCGCGAGGGTCTGAAGAACGTCACCGCCGGTGCAAACCCCATGGTTATCCGCAAGGGCATTGCCAAGGCTGTGGATGCCGCTGTGGCTGAGATCCGGAAGAACGCCCAGAAGATCGCCGGCACCGGCGACATCGCTCGCGTTGCTGCCATCTCTTCCGGCGATGACCAGATCGGCGAACTGATCGCCGATGCCATGGAAAAGGTCACCGCTGACGGCGTGATCACCGTGGAAGAGTCCAAGACTGCCGAGACCTACAGCGAAGTCGTTGAGGGTATGCAGTTCGACCGCGGCTATATCACCCCCTACATGGTCACCGATACCGAGAAGATGGAAGCCGTCATCGACGATGCCTTCATCCTCATCACCGATAAGAAGATCTCCAACATTCAGGAGATCCTGCCCCTGCTGGAGCAGATCGTGCAGGCCGGCAAGAAGCTGGTCATCATTGCCGAGGACGTAGAGGGCGAGGCGCTGTCCACCCTGATCGTCAACAAGCTGCGCGGCACCTTTACCTGCGTTGCCGTCAAGGCTCCCGGCTTTGGCGAGCGCCGCAAGGAAATGCTGCGCGACATCGCCATCCTGACCGGCGGTACCGTTGTTACCTCCGAACTGGGCTATGACCTGAAGGATGCTGACGTCACCATGCTGGGCCGTGCCGCACAGGTCAAGGTCCAGAAGGAAAACACCATCATCGTTGCCGGCGCCGGCGATCCCGCTGCCATCCGTGGCCGTGTTGCCGAGATCCGCGCTGCCATCGCTGTGACCACCTCTGACTTCGACCGTGAGAAGCTGCAGGAGCGTCTGGCGAAGCTGGCCGGCGGTGTTGCCGTCATCAAGGTCGGTGCTGCTACCGAAGTCGAGATGAAGGAAAAGAAGCTGCGCATCGAAGACGCCCTGAACGCCACCCGCGCCGCTGTGGAAGAGGGTATCGTTGCCGGCGGTGGTACTGCCCTGATCAATGCCATCCCCGCTGTGGCAAAGCTGGTCACCAAGGTAGAAGGCGACGAGCGCACCGGTGTCCGCATCGTTATGAAGGCACTGGAAGAGCCCATGAAGCAGATCGCAGCCAATGCCGGCATCGACGGCAGCGTGGTTCTGGAGCGTGTCAAGAACTCTCGCAAGGTTGGCTACGGCTTTGACGCTTATCGCGAGGTTTACTGCGATATGATCAAGGTCGGTATCGTGGACCCCACCAAGGTCACCCGTACCGCTCTGCAGAACGCAGCCTCCATCGCATCCATGGTTCTGACCACCGAGAGCCTGGTCACCGACAAGAAGGAGCCCGTTGCTCCCGCCGCTCCCATGGGCGACGGCATGGGCATGTATTAAGTTACAGTTTCTGCATCCATACAAAACAACAGCGCCGGAAGGGGTTTCCCTCCCGGCGCTTGCTTTTTATTCCGAAAATGTGTTTTGATGCATACCCTTCAAACTGCCACGAAAAACGGAGAAAAACCGCGAAAAACAGAGATTGGACCCTGCACCTGTCCCGTTCCATCGAAAACCGAACAGGATGGTTAAAAAAGTAACGAACTTAGAGATTGCGTAAAACGGGCGGTTGTGGTATGATAATATCAACAAAAAAACAAACCGAAAAGGAGGTTCGCTTATGGATCATATTATGACGATCGTTTGGCTGGCGCTGGCTGTGATCTTTGCCATCGCAGAGGCTGCCACCATGGGTCTGGTGTCCGTTTGGTTTGCCGCAGGCAGTCTGGTGGCAATGGTAGCATCCATGCTGCATGCGCCGCTGGGCGTGCAGATCGCCCTCTTTCTGGTGACCGCCGCAGTCACACTGGTGCTGACCCGCAAGTTTGCCAAGCAGCAGTTCAATAAAGACCGCGAGCGCACCAACGCAGACCGTGTGGTGGGTGCCGTAGCCATCGTTACCGAGACGGTGGACAACGACAAGCCCTCCGGTCAGGTGCGTGCGGCCGGTCAGATCTGGACGGCGCGCAGCCTGCATGGCACGGTCATCCCCGAAGGCGCAAAAGTCACGGTGCACAGCATCCGCGGCGTCAAAGCCATGGTAGAAGAGATCAAGTCCGAATAAAAGTAACCCGAACTGAAATAAAAGGAGGAAACACTATGTTATTCTTAATGTCCGCCGGTAGTTTGTTTAGCGTCATCATCATCGCCGTTCTGGCTCTGCTGATCATCAGCGTCATTGCTGCCAACGTGGTCATCGTACCTCAGGCCAGCGCCTTCATCATTGAGCGTCTGGGCGCCTTCCAGCAGACCTGGGAGACCGGCCTGCACCTGAAGATCCCCTTCATCGAGCGCGTAGCCAATAAGGTCACCCTGAAAGAGCGTGTCTCCGACTTCCCCCCGCAGCCCGTTATTACCGCTGATAACGTTACCATGCAGATCGACACCGTCATCTACTTCCAGGTAACCGACCCCAAACTGTTTACCTACGGCGTGGTACATCCCATGGCCGCCATCGAAAACCTGACCGCCACCACTCTGCGTAACATCATCGGTGATCTGGAGCTGGACGAGACCCTGACCTCCCGTGACATCATCAACACCAAGATGCGTACCATCCTGGACGAAGCCACCGATCCCTGGGGCATCAAGATCAACCGCGTTGAGCTGAAGAACATCATCCCGCCCCGCGAGATCCAGGACGCCATGGAGCGCCAGATGAAGGCCGAGCGTGAGCGCCGTGAAGCCATCCTCCGTGCCGAGGGTGAAAAGAAGTCCGCCATCCTGATCGCCGAAGGTGAAAAGGAAGCCGTCATCCTCCGCGCCGAAGCTGCCCGTCAGCAGAAGATCAAAGAGGCAGAAGGTGAGGCCGAGGCTCTGCTGAAGGTCCAGCAGGCACTGGCCGACTCCATCAAGATGCTGAACGATGCCAACGCCAGCGACGCCGTTATCAAGATGAAGGCGCTGGAGGCCTTTGCTGCCGCCGCAAACGGTCAGGCTACCAAGCTGATCATTCCTTCCGAGATCCAGGGCCTCGCCGGTCTGGTTGGCTCTGCCAAGGAACTGATGAGCGACAAATAAATCAACTGCAAAACTCCTGCCCTCGGGCAGGAGTTTTTTTGTGTCATCGCCGCAACGTTCAAAGATTGCTTACATCTTGTTCATTGGCGTGTGAAAAAGTGATGCTAAGATAAAATCACGGTCAGAAAGGGCCAGCCAACCCGCCGATGCTGCAGAAATATCTGCAGATTGCCTACGGCGCAGCACCAGAGCCAATTTTCCTCCCTGGGCCAGATCTGACCGAAACAAAATATTTCCGAAGCCTCGGGCCAAATGGCGGTCCGGGGCTTCGACAATGTTGACGCAAAAAAACAGCACCGTTTCATTGGAAACGGTGCTGTTTATGTAAGAATCTCTTACTTGCGCAGGGCGATGACTTCGATCTCCACCAGACCGCCCTTGGGCAGTGCGGCCACTTCCACGCAGGAACGGGCGGGCAGAATGTCACCGCAGATGTACTCGGCGTACACGGCGTTGACCTTGCCAAAGTCGTTCATATCCTTGATGAAGACCAGGGTCTTGATGATGTCGTCCATGCCCAGATCGACTTCAGCCAGAATGGCCTTGACGTTCTCCAGAGCCTGCTTGGCCTGTGCCTCTACGCCCTCAACCAGATTGCCGGTAGCGGGGTCGATGCCCAGCTGGCCGGAGGTGTATACCAGATTGTCGATGGCAACAGCCTGAGAATAGGGGCCGATGGCACCGGGTGCCTTGGTGGTATTGATCTTCTGTTTCATATTGAAACTCCTCCCTTTGGGATAATGTTATCTTTATTTTAGCACAGTTCTGCGGCTTTTTCCACCGTTTTTTCTAAAAGTCCGCAGTCTTTCATTGCCTTTTCCAATCGCAGGGCATTTGCATACCGCATTTCCACCAAAGGCAGCCGCAATTGACCGTCGCATTTTCCCATCCAACCCAGTGCCGTTTTCACCGGAATGGGATTGGTCTCGCAAAACAGTGCATCCACCAGCGGCTGCAGTGCCACCTGTCGGTTCAGTGCGCCGGTCAGGTCTCCGGCAAAAAAACGCCGGCACAGGTCGTGCATTTCCTGCGGCACAATGTTAGCCGCGGTAGAGATGACCCCTTGCGCGCCCAATGCCAACATTGCCAGCGTGTGGTCATCGTTGCCGCTGTACAGGGCGAAGTCCGGCGGACACAATTGCCGCAGCCGCACCATGCCGCTCAGGTCGCCGCCGGCCTCTTTGATGCCTACGATGCGCGGATGCTCGGCCAGCATCGCGCAGGTCTCGGGACTGATGGCCATGCCGGTGCGGGAGGGCACGTTGTACAGCAGAATGGGAAGCTGCACCCGGTCGGCAATGTAGCGATAATGGGCGCGGATGCCGGCCTGCGTGCTTTTGTTGTAATAAGGATTGACCAAAAGCAGGCCGCTGACACCGGCTGCCTGTGCCAGCAGACACAGGCGCAGACTGTGCTCGGTGTCATTGCGTCCGCAGCCTGCAATGAC
>JAFYMZ010000059.1 GCA_017548175.1 Clostridia bacterium
AACAAGCAGAACCTGATGAACGAACTGGCCAAGATCGAGCGTGTCATCCGCAGAGAACTGCCCGACACCGAGATCGAGACGCTGCTGGTGCTGGATGCCACCACCGGACAGAACGCCATGGAGCAGGCCAAGGGCTTTAACGGCGCGGCCAAGCTCACCGGTCTGGTGCTGACCAAGCTGGACGGCACGGCCAAGGGCGGTATCGCCATTCAGGTGTCTTCGATGCTCAACGTGCCGGTTAAGTACATCGGCGTGGGTGAGAAGGCAGAGGATTTGTTGGAGTTTGACGCAGCGGAATATATCCGCGCGTTCTTCGCGTAAAGGAGCGGGAATTATGGCAAGACATGACGGAAGAAAAAACACCGAACTGCGCCCCATTAAGATCACCCGGGACTTTATCGCATATCCCGAAGGCAGTGTGCTCATCGAGTGCGGCAATACCAAGGTCATCTGCAACGCTACCGTAGAGGAGAGCGTGCCGCCCTTCCTGAAGGGCAAGGGTCAGGGCTGGGTAACGGCAGAGTACAATATGCTGCCCCGTGCCACCAAGACCCGTTCTCCCCGTGACATCAGCAAGCTGAAGCTCAACGGCCGCAGCGCAGAGATCCAGCGACTGATCGGCCGCGCACTGCGCTCTGTGGTGGATATGGAAGCGCTGGGCGAGCGCACTGTGACCATTGACTGCGACGTCATTCAGGCAGACGGCGGCACCCGCTGCGCCAGCATCACCGGCGCATTTTGCGCACTGGTACTGGCACTGGATAAACTGAAGAAGGAAGGCGCATTGGCTGTGATGCCCCTGTATTCTTACGTGGCGGCGGTCAGCGTGGGTCTGGTGGACGACGAAGCTCTGTGCGATCTGGATTACAGTGAGGACAGCGGCTGTCAGGTGGACTTTAACTTTGTCATGGACGATGAGGGCAACATCATCGAACTGCAGGGCACCGGCGAAGAGCGTCCCTTCAGCAAGAAGGAACTGGATCAGATGTACACCATGGCGGAGCAGGGAATCCGGCAGCTGGTGGCGGCCCAGAAGGAAGTCGTGGGCCATCTGTTCAAGTAAGGAGGCGGTACGATGCTGGAGTTTGTCATCGCAACCAACAACGCCCATAAGCTGCGGGAGATGAAGGCCATTCTGGACAACGAGCATCGCTGCCTGCTGTCCATGAAAGAAGCCGGCATTGCCACCGACCCGGAGGAAACGGGCACGACCTTTGAGGAAAACGCCCTCATCAAGGCGCGGGCGGCGTGTGCGGCATCCGGCAAGCCTGCGCTGGCGGATGACAGCGGCATTGCCGTGGATGCGCTGAACGGTGCACCGGGCATTTACTCTGCCCGATACTGCGAAGGCAGCGACTGGGACCGCCTGTGCTTCCTGCTGAAGAATATGGAGAACGTTCCCGAGGGTCAGCGCGGCGCGCATTATGTGGCGGCCATCGCCTGTGTGCTGCCCGATGGCACCGAGTTTGTGGTGCGGGGCACCGTTTTCGGCAGCCTGCTGCGTGAACCCATCGGCGAGGGTGGCTTTGGCTATGACCCCATTTTCTTTGTGGACAGCGAAGGCGCCACCTTCGCCCAGATCCCCGCAGAGCGGAAGAATGCCATCTCCCACCGCGCCAACGCGCTGAAGCTGTTGGTACAGGAACTGGAGCAGCGGGGCTTATAATTGAAAAATACGGAATTGAGATAAAGGAGTTTTGAACTATGCTGACTAGCAAGCAGAGAGCATATCTGAGAAGCCTGGCCAATCCTCTGGATACCATCCAGCAGATCGGCAAGGACGGCATCACCGAGTCCGTGGTGCAGCAGGTGCAGGAAGCACTGACCGCCCGCGAGCTGATCAAGCTGCGCGTGCTGGAGACCAGCTTTATGAGCGCACGTGAGGCCAGCGAGGCCCTGTGCGAGGCACTGGAGGCCGAGCCTGTGCAGTGCATCGGCAGCAAGCTGGTGATCTACAAGGCCAACCCCAAGAAGGCCGACGGCATCAAACTGCCCAAGGCATAAGATGCGAACCTGTATCTACGGCGGGACGTTCAATCCCCCGCATTTGGGTCATCTGGCGGCGGCCAAGGCGGCGGTGGAGGAACTGGAACTGGATCAGCTGCTGCTGATGCCCAACCAGACCCCACCCCATAAGGTGATGCCGGCCAACAGTGCCACGCCCCAGCAGCGGCTGGAGATGTGCCGTCTGGCGGCAGAACTGGTACCCAAGTGTAAGGCCAGCGACTTTGAGCTGCAGCAGGAGGGCCCCAGTTACACGGCCGACACGGTGGAGCGGTATCACGCCGCGCATCCGGAGGAGCAGCTGTGGCTGCTGGTGGGCACCGACATGGTGGAAAGTTTCCACCGCTGGCGCGATCCCCAGCGCATTCTGCGGCACGTGCGGCTGGCCGTTGTGGCGCGGGACGAAGCCGACCGGGAGAACATCCGGGCGGCGGCGGATCGGCTGCGCCGGGAACTGGGCGCAGGCATCGACATCCTGAACAACCCGCCCTTGCCCATGAGTTCCACGCAGGTGCGTGCGTCCCGCAATGAGAGCCTGCTGCCGGCAGCGGTGGCGGAGTATATCCGGGCGCATCGGCTGTATCGGCCCACCTTGGAGGAACTGGAACTGCGGGTGCAGGGTATGGTGAAGGAAAAGCGCTATGCGCACATCCTTGGATGCCGGGACACTGCCGTGGATTTGGCGCGAAAATACGGCGCTGATGAGGAAACTGTGGCGTATGCAGCCCTGCTGCACGATATGACGAAGGAATTTCCTTTGGAAGAGCAGTTGAAATTAGCTGAAAAGTGGAATATAATATTAGATTATGAACAGGAGAACCTGCCGCATTTGATCCATGCCGACACCGCAGCCGCAATGGCGCGGGAGGAATTGGGCATGTGGGACGGCGTATGCACGGCCATCGCACGGCATACGGTGGGCGGCGAAGGCATGAGCCGGGAAGACCTGATCGTATATCTGGCCGACCTGATCGAGCCCACCCGTGCATATCCCGGGGTAGAGGCGCTGCGGGAGGCGGCTGCGCGTGATTTGACGGAGGCCTGTATTCTGGCCACCCGGCGCACGCTGGATTTTGTAACAAGTCAGGGCAGAGAGCCGTATTACAAGACGGCGCGGACCCTGCGGGAACTGATGAAAAATACTTCCGAAACGGAGGAGCAGAAATGACAGAGAATCGTATGGAGCCCAAGGCTCTGATGGAAGAGATCGTAAAGATCGCCGACAGCAAGAAGGCAAAAGATATCGTGGCCCTGGAGGTCACCGAGAAGACCAGCCTGGCAGATTATTTCCTGCTGATGACCGGTACTTCTTCTACCCACATCCGTGCCCTCAGCGATGAGATCGAAGTGAAGCTGAAGGAAAAGTTCGGCATTTATCCCCACCACGTGGAGGGCGTGACCTCCAGCTGGATCCTGGGCGACTACACCACCGTTGTGGTGAACGTGTTCCTTTCCGAAGCACGTGAGATGTACGCACTGGAGCGCCTGTGGGGCGATGCCAAGCAGGTAGACCTGAGCGGCCTGCTGACTGCGGAATAAGACGGGAAATACAGCAAGAGAAAGAAGACATTGCTATGAAATACGATTATAAGCAAGATTATAAGCAGATCGAAAAGAAATGGCAGGACAAGTGGGAAGAGGCAGGCGTGTTCCACGCTGAGGCCAAGAGCGAAAAGCCCAAGTTCTTCGCTCTGGTAGAGTTCCCCTATCCCTCCGGTGCCGGCCTGCACGTGGGTCATCCCCGCAGCTATACCGCGCTGGACATCGTTGCACGTAAGCGCCGTATGCAGGGCTACAACGTGCTGTATCCCATGGGTTGGGATGCCTTCGGTCTGCCCACCGAAAACTACGCCATCAAGAACCACATCCACCCCGCCGAGGTCACCAAGATGAACGTGGCCCGCTTCAAGTCTCAGCTGCAGAGCCTGGGCCTGTCCTTTGACTGGAGCCGCGAGGTCAACACCACCGATCCCGCTTACTTCAAGTGGACCCAGTGGATTTTTATGCAGATGTTCAAGAAGGGTCTGGCCTATAAGACCAGTATGCCCGTGAACTGGTGTACTTCCTGTAAGTGCGTGCTGGCCAACGAAGAGGTTGTCAACGGCGTGTGCGAGCGCTGCGGCAGTCAGGTCGTGCGCAAGGAAAAGAGCCAGTGGATGCTGGCCATCACCAAGTACGCCCAGCGCCTGATCGATGATCTGGATGATCTGGATTACATCGAGCGCGTAAAGGCACAGCAGAAGCATTGGATCGGCCGCAGCACCGGTGCCGAGGTGAACTTCACCACCACCGAAGGTGACGTGCTGACCATCTACACCACCCGTTGCGACACCCTGTTCGGTGCAACCTATATGGTTATGTCTCCCGAGCATCCTTACCTGAAGAAGTGGCAGGATAAGATCGCAAACTGGGCTGACGTGGAAGCTTATCAGGAAGAGGCCGCAAAGAAGAGCGACTTCGACCGTACCGAGATGAGCAAGGACAAGACCGGCGTCAAGCTGGAGGGTGTCCGTGCCATCAACCCCGTCAATCAGAAAGAGATCCCCATCTTTGTGTCCGACTACGTTCTGATGAGCTACGGTACCGGTGCCATCATGGCCGTTCCCGGCCACGATACCCGTGACTGGGAGTTCGCCAAGAAGTTCGGCTGCGACATCGTAGAAGTCGTTGCCGGCGGCGATGTGACCAAAGAAGCCTTTACCGATTGCGCCACCGGCGTGATGGTCAACTCCGGCTTCCTCACCGGCCTGCCCGTGGAAGAGGCCATCGAGACCATGAAGAAGTGGCTGGAAGAGCAGGGCATCGGCGTGCAGAAGGTCAACTACAAGCTGCGTGACTGGGTCTTCTCCCGTCAGCGTTACTGGGGCGAGCCCATTCCTCTGGTGCACTGCGACAAGTGCGGCTGGGTGGCCATCCCCGAGAGCGAGCTGCCCCTGATGCTGCCCGAGGTGGAGAGCTATGAGCCCACCGAGAACGGCGAAAGCCCCCTGGCCAAGTGCGAAGAGTGGATCAACACCACTTGCCCCTGCTGCGGTGGCGCTGCCCGTCGCGAGACCGATACCATGCCCCAGTGGGCAGGCTCCAGCTGGTACTTCCTGCGTTATATGGATGCCCACAATGACGAGGCTCTGGCTTCTGACGAGGCTCTGAAGTACTGGGGTCAGGTGGACTGGTACAACGGCGGTATGGAGCATACTACGCTGCATCTGCTGTACAGCCGTTTCTGGCACAAGTTCCTGTATGACATCGGTGTGGTACCCTATGCCGAGCCCTATGCCAAGCGCACCAGCCACGGCATGATTCTGGGTGAGGGCGGCATCAAGATGTCCAAGAGCCGCGGCAACGTGGTCAACCCCGACGAGATCGTGGACACCTACGGTGCGGACACCATGCGTCTGTACGAGATGTTCCTGGGCGACTTTGAAAAGGCTGCACCTTGGAATCCCAACGATATCAAGGGCTGCCGCCGTTTCCTGGAGCGCGTCTGGGCTCTGGGCGAGAAGCTGGAGGAAGGCACCGAGTACAGCAAGGCCAACGAAGTGGCAATGCATCGCCTGATCAAGAAGGTGGACTCCGACGCTGAGAACCTGAAGGCCAACACTGCCATCGCTGCCATGATGGCTGTGCTGAACCAGTTCGAGAAGAACGGCTGCAACAAGGCCGAGTTCAAGACCTTCATCACCGTGCTGAATCCCTTTGCTCCGCATGTTACCGAGGAACTGAACCAGATGATCTTCGGCGACGAGATGCTGGCAAAGACGCCTTGGCCCGTCTATGAAGAGGCAAAGACCGTGGAGAGCAACGTGGAGATCGCCGTGCAGGTCAACGGTAAGGTCCGTGGTGTTGTGGTGGTTCCCGCCGATGCCGAAGAGGATCAGATTCTGGAGATCGCACTGGCTGATGCCAAGGTGCAGAACGCGCTGGCCGGCATGGAAATCGTCAAGCGCATCGTAATCAAGAAGAAAATCGTTAATTTTGTTGTGAAACCGCAGAAATAACGAAGAAATATCCTTGACAAAGGGCGTGCAAACGCATATAATACAAGGGTGGCTAAAAATCGGGCCACGTTTCCAGGTATGGAGGGAGGGAAGAAAATGTCTGAAATCCGTGTTAAACCGGATGAGTCTTTGGACAATGCACTGCGCCGCTTTAAGCGTTCCTGTGCCAAGTCTGGTGTACTTTCCGAGCTCCGTAAGCATGAGCATTATGAGAGCCCTAGCGTGAAGCGCCGCAAGAAGAGCGAGGCTGCCCGCGCTAAGAAGAAGTCCTACCGCTAAAGATTCAGAACACCGCAGAGGTTTCCTCTGCGGTGTTTTTCCTTTTCCGGGGCGGCGGTTTGCTATTTTCGGGAAACTGTGGTATGATAAAGAAAAACTGTTTGCCTGCAAGGAGGCTTGTTGTATGAAGAAAGTTGCATGGGGCATGGCCTTTTATATGTTGAGTGGGCCCATCGTCCTGTTGCTGATGATGGGGCTGACCATGCTGCCGGTGGCCGGTCTGTTTGGTGAGGCGCTGTACTATGCCTATATTTTGATTCCCGGTCTGGCATCTGCCGGCGGTTTTTATCTGCTGATGCGCGGTGCGGAAGAACTGGGCTATGGCGGCAACGTGGATTGGGTGCGCAAGATCTCGATGGTGCTGGCCGCATACGGCTTGGCAGAGACCGTGCTGTATGTGCTGGATCTGATGCCCAATCTGGGTGTGATCAGCACCATTCTGGCGTATGCTTATAATCTGGGCGGTTTTTTGGCGGTGTATATGATGACCACCAGCATGATCCAGATTCAGATGTTCCGTCGCGTGGAACTGTTTGCGCGGGAACTGCAGAAGTGGTTTACCATTTGGGTGCTGAGCGGCTTTGTAGGCAGCCTGCTCCCGTCGTTGGGTATGCTGGCTGCGCTGGTAGAACTGGCAGCCGGTGCGGTGATGGTGGTGTATTTCTTCCGTGCCGCAAAGAACTACGGCGACGGCAGCGGAAACTATCGCGTGTTTTAAGTGCAAAAAATAAGACCTGCGGATGCGTCCGCAGGTCTTTTCTGTTGATGGGGTTATACGCCCTTGCGATAGAGCAGGTAAGAGTAGGAAACAGGGACAAGGACCATGACCAATGCCAGCGCCGGGAGCAGCCAAGTGAGGTTCAGGAAACCGGCAAGCACCATTGCCAGACCGCAGGGCATCCATACCCAACCGGCCAGACGGTGGGTCATATTCCAGTTTGCCTCACTGTGCAGCGTCCACGGCAACTTGATGCCGATGGTGTAACTCTGCTTGCACTTGGGCAGATAATTGCCGATGATAGCGAACAGCATGCCCAAAAAGACGGGAAGAAACCGTTCGACGGGCACATCATTGCCCAGTGCGGAAAAGTAAATGGCGGCAGAGATCAGAACGGAGATCAGCGGGACCAGCCAAAAGACCAACTGCAGCATTTTGGGAGACTGCTGTGCCTTCTTGGGGTCGGCAGAGGTGAACAGCATGGCGAACCAGTGGAGCACCAGCAGCAACGCCGGCATACCGAAAACGGCCATAGGCTTGCTGACCCAGTCATCCACCTCGCCGGACATATTCCAATGGAAGGGCAGCTGCTCGGGCAGCTGCGGCCACAG
>JAFYMZ010000060.1 GCA_017548175.1 Clostridia bacterium
ACCCTGCTGGGTCAGAACGTCAACTCCTACGGCAAGGATCTGCCCGATGCGCCCGACTTCGCCGACCTGCTGGAGGCCATCAATGCCATCCCCGGCGAGTTCCGCGTGCGCTTTATGACCAGCCATCCCCGTGATGCATCCCCCCGTTTGTTTGATACCATGGCCCGATGCGAAAAGGTGTGCAACAGCATCCATCTGCCGGTACAGGCCGGCAACAACCGGGTGCTGAAGGAGATGAACCGGCACTATACCCGCGAGCAGTATCTGGAACTGGTACGCTATGCCCGCAGCGTGATGCCCGATCTGACCATCACCAGCGACATCATCGTCGGCTTCCCCGGTGAGACGGAGGAGGAGTTCGAAGAGACCCTGTCCCTGCTGGAAGAAGTGCGCTACGATTCTCTCTTTACCTTCATCTACTCTCCCCGTAAGGGTACCCGTGCCGCAGAAATGCCCGATCCCGTTTCCCGTCAGGAAAAGCAGGTGTGGTTCGACCGCCTGCTGGATCTGCAGAACACCATCTCCCGGGAAAAGAACGACCCCTATGTGGGCAAGACCCTGCCCGTTCTGCTGGACGGCTACAGCGAGGATGAAAATTATACCTATACCGGCCGTACCGAAGGCTTCAAGCTGGTACACGTAAAGGGTCCCGAAGGTCTGGTAGGCCGGTGCTTGCCGGTGGAGATCGACCGCCGCAGCACGTGGGCTCTGTTTGGAAAGGTGAAATAATATGGCACGGGAAAAGAAAGCACAGGCATCGGGCGGTTTCACCCCCATGATGCAGCAATATCTGGACGTCAAGGCACAGCATCAGGATGCCATCCTGATGTACCGGTTGGGCGACTTTTACGAAATGTTCTTTGACGATGCCAAAACGGTATCCCGGGAACTGGAGCTGACCCTCACCGGCCGCGATTGCGGACAGGAAGAACGCGCCCCCATGTGCGGCGTGCCCTTCCACAGTGCCGAAGGCTATATCGGCCGCTTGGTGGCAAAGGGCTACAAGGTTGCCATCTGTGAGCAGATGGAAGACCCTGCCACCGCCAAGGGCCTGGTCAAACGAGAGGTCATCCGTATGATCACCCCCGGCACCGTGATGGAAACCTCTATGCTGCAAGAAGAGCGCAATAACTTCATCGCAGCCGTGTATATGGACAGCCGTGGCGGCGGTATTTGCTTCTGCGACGTGTCCACCGGCGAATGTTTCGCCACCCAGACCACCGCTGCCGAAGCCGGCGCGGAACTGGTCAACGAACTGGGTCGTTTTTCTCCTGCCGAAGTACTGTTGTCGCAGGGTGCAGAACAGTGTGCGCCGCTGCTGGACTTTGCGGAAAATCGGCTGGATTGCTATCTGGTACGCGGCAGAGAGCATTTCTTTGCTTTCCACAGTGCGTTGGATGCCGCAAAGAAACAGTTTGCCGCCGAGCCTCTGCCCGAAGGCGAACTGCTGCAGTTGGCTGCCGGCGCATTGATGCAGTATCTGCGTGAAAATCAAAAGAGCGACCTTGCCCACATCCGTAAACTGGAGGCCTACGGCCGCACCCAGTATATGGAGCTGGATTATACCGCACGCCGCAATCTGGAGCTGACCGAATCCCTCCGTACCGGAGAAAAGCGCGGTTCGCTGTTGTGGGTGCTGGATCATACCAAGACCGCCATGGGTGCCCGTTTGCTGAAGCAGTGGCTGGAGCGCCCCTTGCGCAGCGTGCCGCAGATCCAAAGCCGCCAGAATGCCGTGGCCGAACTGCTGGAATCTGACCGCTTGCGGGATGATCTGGCAGGGGATATGAGCAAGATCTACGACATCGAGCGCATCGTGGGCCGCATCGTCTACGGCAGCGCCAACGGCCGTGACCTACGTGCCCTGTATCAGGTTTGCACCCAGCTTCCGCTGCTGCGCGAAAAACTGCAGCAAATGCGCGCCCCGCTGCTGTGCCGCCTGCTGGAAGAAATGGACGACCTGTCCGACATCGGAGAACTCATCGACCGCGCCATCGTGGAAGAGCCGCCCTTCTCCGTCCGTGAAGGCGGTATGATCCGCGAAGGCTTTGACCAGCAGGCCGACCGCCTGCGTACGCTGCTGGGCGGCGGTACCGCACGGCTGGCAGAAATCGAGCGTGCCGAGCGCGAACGCACCGGCATCCCCAAACTGAAGGTGGGCTACAACAAGGTCTTTGGCTATTACATCGAAGTCACCAAGTCCTACATCGATCAGGTGCCAGAAACCTATATCCGCAAGCAGACCCTTACCGGCTGCGAGCGTTACATCACCCCCGAACTGAAAGAACTGGAAGGCGAGGTCCTGTCCGCCAGCGACCGCCTTACCGCATTGGAGTATCAGCTCTTTACGCAAGTGCGCGAAGCCATCGCCGGACAGGTGAGCCGCATTCAGGCCACCTCCCACGCGGTCGCCCAGTTGGATGCCCTGTGCTCGTTGGCCAAGGCAGCAAGAAAGAATCATTACACCATGCCCACTGTGGATGACAGTGACCGCCTGCACATCGTGGCCGGCCGCCATCCCGTGGTAGAGCGTGTGCTGGAAGACAGCCTGTTTGTGCCCAATGATACCTACATGGATTGCGGTGACAACCGGGTCTATGTGATCACCGGCCCCAATATGGCCGGTAAATCCACCTTTATGCGGCAGGTGGCCCTCATTACCGTGATGGCGCAGATCGGCAGCTTTGTACCTGCCAACGAAGCGCACATCGGTGTTTGTGACCGTGTCTTTACCCGTGTGGGCGCATCCGACGACCTGTTTGCCGGCCGTTCCACCTTTATGGTGGAGATGAACGAGGTGGCAGAGATCCTGAAATATGCCACCGGCCGCAGTCTGCTGATTCTGGACGAGATCGGTCGCGGCACCTCTACCTTTGACGGTATGTCCATTGCCCGTGCCGTACTGGAGTATGTGGCAGACAAAAAGCATCTGGGTGCCAAGACCCTCTTCGCCACCCATTACCACGAACTGTGCGCACTGGAAGGCATCGTCGAGGGCGTGAAGAACTATAACATCGTGGTCAAGAAGCGTGGCGAGGACATTATCTTCATCAAGAAGATCGTCCCCGGCGGTGCTAATGACAGTTACGGTATCGAAGTTGCCAAACTGGCCGGTCTGCCTGACAAAGTGGTCAAGCGCGCCCGTGCCGTACTGGCCGAAATCGAGCGCAAGCCCTCCGTGCTGCCCGTTTCCGCCGCCGAAGCCGCACCTGCGGAAGAAGCGCCGGAAGAACTGCAGATCTCGTTGGGCGGCTTGGCCGGCAACGATCTGGTAGAGCGTTTGCGCAAACTGGAACCCGAAGTGTTGACCCCCATTGAAGCAATGAATCTGCTCTTTGAACTGCATAAGCAGGCCAAAGAGTGTTGACGAACGACGATTCGCCGCAGTTTTGCGGCAGATTGGAGAAACCTATGGCCAAAATTCATCTTTTATCCCAACAACTGGCCAATATGATCGCCGCCGGTGAGGTGGTAGAGCGTCCCGCATCGGTTGCCAAGGAATTGGTGGAAAACTCCATCGATGCCGGCAGCCGCCGCATCACCGTGGAGATCAAAAGCGGCGGCGTGTCCTACCTGCGCGTGACCGATGACGGCCACGGCATCCCTGCCGAGGATGTGGCATTGGCCTTCCGTCGCCACGCCACCAGTAAACTGTATGCCGAAGAAGACCTGATGTGCATCCGCACCTTGGGCTTCCGCGGTGAAGCTTTGGCTTCCGTGGCATCGGTGGCCAAGGTCGACCTGTTTACCTGCACTCCCGGCAGCGATACCGGTGTGCAATATTCCATCGAGGGCGGCGAAGAGACCGCCTTCCACGAGACCGGCTGTCCCGTGGGTACTACGGTGGTGGTGCGTGAACTGTTCTATAACATTCCCGCCCGCGCCAAGTTCCTGAAAAAAGACAGCACCGAGGGTGCGTATGTGGAGCAGGCTGTCCTGCAGCAGGCCATCGCCCATCCCGAAGTAGCCGTAACCTTTATCCGCGAGGGCAAAGAGATTTTCTCCACCCCCGGCAAGGGTCAGATGCAGGATGCCATCTATGCCGTTTACGGCAAAGATCTGGCAGAGTCTTTGGTGGCGGTCGTGGGAGAGCACGGCGATATTCGCCTCAGCGGTTTTGTGGCACGCCCCGTGCTCAACCGTCCCAACCGTAATTATCAGCATTTCTATATCAACGGCCGCTGCATCCGCTCCCGTTTGCTTTCCGCAGCGCTGGAAGAAGCCTTCAAGAGCAAGGTTACCGTGGGTCGATTCCCGGTATGCTTCCTGAATCTGTATATGAGCCCTGCCGCGCTGGATGTCAACGTGCATCCTGCCAAGCTGGAGGTCAAGTTTGCCCGGGAGAAAGAGGTCTTTTCCGCGGTGTATCATTCCGTTTGCACCGCATTGGAATCCCTGCAGGAACTGGATGCGATGCGCCGTGCCGCAGCGCGTCCCCGTGAAGACAATGTAACGACCGAGCAGCAGCGGATGGATACCAAGACCATGCAGCCGGAGCAAAAGCAACCCGAGATCGATCAGCCGGCGCAGCCTGTTATCACAACCCGGGCCTATACCCCTGCCCGTCCGACCTATACCTTCCCCGAGAGCCACGCAAAGCAGCAGAGCAAGGTGGCAGAGCGTACTACCGTCCAATACGGTACGAATCATAAGCCGCTGCAGATCGCAGAAGAGCGTCCCCGGTTGGAGATCCGGCACGAGCCGGTATTCGAAGACCTGACCATTCACGCAGAGCCGAAGCCTGCCGCACCGGTGCAGCAGCCCGAACCCGAAGCGGCAAAGACTCCCGCACCGGCACAGGAAGTGCAGAAGGACATCCGCATCATCGGCGAAGCCTTCCGTACTTACATTATGGCAGAGGACCGGGAAGGCATCTGGCTGATCGATAAGCACGCGGCCCATGAAAAGATCCTGTATGACAAACTGTGCGCACAGGATGAACCGCAGCCGGGTCAGATCCTGCTGTCTCCGCTGGCCGTGAGCCTGAGCCGTGAAGAAAAAGATGCTCTGCTGGCGGCCCGTGACGTGCTGGCCACCTTGGGCTTCCAGGTGGAAGACGGCGGTCTTGGCGGCCTGCTGGTGCGCGAGATCCCGGTGTATCTGGATTTGGAAGAATCTCCGTATCTGTTGGCGCAGATGGCGCAGCAGCTGCGTGAGGGTCGCAAGGCAGAAAGTCAAGTGCTGGATGAACTCCGTAAGAGCATTGCCTGCAAAGCTGCTGTAAAGGCTGGATACTTTACTGCAGAAGCGGAACTCGAGCGCTTTGCCAAGCAGGTCTTAGCCGATGATACCGTGCGCAATTGCCCCCACGGCCGTCCCGCCGTGGTCTATCTCAGCCGATATGAACTGGAAAAGATGTTCAAGCGGGTGCAGCCATGAAGCGGATCGCAGCAGTCGTAGGCCCCACCGCATCAGGCAAAACCGCCTTGGCGGTGGCACTGGCCAAGCAGTTTAACGGCGAGGTAGTCTCTGCCGATTCCATGCAGATCTACCGTAAACTGAACATTGGCACCGCAAAGCCGACGGAAGAAGAAATGCAGGGGATCCCGCACCATATGCTGGATGTGGCCGACCCCGGAGAAAGCTATTCCGTTTCCCGTTATGAAAAAGAAGCGACCGCCTGCGTAGAGGACATCCTCTCTCGCGGAAAACTGCCCATTCTGTGCGGCGGTACAGGCCTTTATGTCGATGCGCTCATCCGCGGCGGTGGCTTTTTGGAAAGCGGCGTGGACAGCGGCCTGCGGGCGCAGCTGGAAGCCGAATGGGACGCACAGGGTGGGGAAGCGATGCTGGAAAAACTTGCATCCTTCGATCCCGACAGTGCAAATCGCCTGCATCTGAACGACCGAAAGCGCATCATTCGCGCCGTAGAGGTTTACCTGCAGACCGGCATCACCATCACCGAGCACAATGCCCGCACTGCGGCACAGCCGCCCCGGTATGACGCCGTGATGATCGGTCTGCGCACAGAACCCCGACAGATCCTGTACAGCCGCATCGACCGCCGTGTCACCAAAATGCTGGAGGCCGGTCTGGAGCAAGAGGCAAGATGCCTGCTGGAAAGCGGCGACCTTGCCGGCACCGCCGCCCAAGCCATCGGATACAAGGAAATGCTGGCGTATTTCCGCGGAGAAGCCACCTTGGAACAGGCGGCAGACCTGATCCGTCAAAAATCCAGAAATTACGCCAAACGCCAGCTCACTTGGTTCCAGCGCGATTCGCGCGTGCACTGGATCACTTACAATCAACCGGAATCGGAAGCAGAAGTATTCCGGATTGCGACAAATTTCTTACAGGAGCAGGGTTTATAATTGGAATGTCAAATTATAAAGAAAAGAGGCATTCCAAATGGAAATCAAGCACAACCTGCAAGACTGTTTTCTCAACTACGTACGAAAAGAACGGATCCCGCTGACGGTATTTCTCACCAACGGATTTCAGCAGCGGGGCACGGTCAGTGCCTTTGACGGCTATACGATCCTGCTTTGGTTCGAAGGCCGCCAGCACCTGATCTACAAACACGCAATCTCTACCATTGTACCCCAGCGGAGCGTACCCACCCTGCCGGAAGCCGCGGAAATCCGTGACTGACAGCCGGTGCTGACGGGCGCTCCCGGAAGGAGCGCCTATGTCGCAGCAAGCCAAGCGTCCCCGACAGGAACGCGAAAAACGAACGAAGCAAAAGAAAACACGCCTGCCCGTGGCGGCCGGTGTCTTTTTGGTGCTGTTTGCACTGTATCTGGGTTACCAGCTTTTTGGTAATATGGGCCGATCTATTCGCACCCAAGAGGCACTGATCACCACGGTGGAAGAAACGGTAGATGCCTCCGGTATCTTTGTCCGTGACCAGATTTTGGTCACCGGCAAGGGCGGCAGTTCTGCCCGTTATCTGGTGGAAAACGGCGAGCGCGTGGGCAAGGGCCAGCAGGTGGCAATGTTCTTCAGCAACGAAGCCTCCGCCCAGACCTTCCAGACCTGTCAGGAACTGGAGCATCAGCTGGATGCCCTGCGCCAGTCTTATGCCAACCTGACCAGCGGTATGGATAGTCTGAAGATGGACGGTATGATCTACGACACGCTCAGCCAATTGGCCGCCAAACTGGACAGTGGCCGCACCGACGGAATGTCCTCGTTGTATGCTTCCTTGCAGCAGCTGATCCTCAGCCGCGGCAGCAACGGCGATAATAGCGCCCTCAAAGCGCAGATCGATCGGGTAGAGGCCGAGCTGAAGGCCGAACAGGCAAAACTCAGCGGCGGCAGTAAAGCCGTAACCGCGCCCCAGGCCGGATATTTCATCAAAAGCGCCGACGGCTACGAGACCTACTTCAATGTGGCATCTCTGTCCACCTTGACGGTGGAAGAGGTGCTGCAGGCACAGCCGGACCCCAACGCCACCAGTGCCGTAGGCAGCCTGATGCAGGACTTCGCCTGGTACTATGCCGCGGTGGTAGACCGCGACACCGCCGAAGCCCTGCGTAACCGTACCACGGTTTCCGCACGATTCCCCAAAATCAGCGATACGCTGCTGAATATGACCGTGGTCAGCCTGCGTACAGAAGGGGAGCGCACGCTGGTAGTCCTCAAGAGTACCGATATGGATGCCAAGTATCTGTCCGCCCGTCGCGAAGATATCCAGCTGGTGCTGAACACCTATACCGGCATCCCCGTACCGCGGGAAGCTCTGCGCCAGTGGGAAGGCAAATGGGGCGTATATTGTATGGACGGCTCCGTGGCAAAGTTCAAGCCGGTGACTTGGATCTATCAGACAGAGGAGTACTATCTGGTGCCTTCTGCCGCCCGTCCCTCTGACGGATTGTACCGTTATGACAAGATGATTTTGGGCGCAAAGAATCTCTTTGACGGCCAAGTGATGCAATAAATATCACGCTTTTTTCGCCGCTTGCAGGATTCCTGTGGGACAAGCCCGAAAAACAAGGAAAAACCGTAGAAAAAACCAAGGAATTTCCGGGTTTCTCCAAACTTATTTATTGACAGAAAGACAAAAAAATACGATAATGTATATATATGCGATTTTTTAATCGCAGGTGGGTTTTCGCCCACCGGATGAATTGCCTGTTCCGTGCAGCCTGTCGATTTTGGCAGTCTGCCGATGAAAAATATCATTCTGAAAGGAGAAACTGATATGAGTTTCATGGATGACCTGAAGCGTTGGGCCAAGGGCGAAGAAGAAGATTACGAGGACGAGCTGGAGGAGTTCACCCCCGAAAAGCGTCCCGCAAAAGCTGAAAGCGACAGCGGCGTGTCCATTACCGATTTCCGCCGCAGTTCCAATAATAAGGTGGTCAACATCAATGCCAAGACGCAGCTGTCCGTGGTGCTGGTAAAGCCCGAAAAGTTCGAGCAGGCTGCCGATGTGGCCGACCATCTCCGTGAGCGCCGTACCGTGGTGCTCAATCTGGAGCAGACCAACAAGGATGTTGCCCGCCGTATGGTGGACTTCCTCAGCGGTGTGACCTATGCACAGGACGGCAAGATCAAGAAGGTTGCCAACAGCACCTTTATCATCACGCCCTATAACGTGGATATTATGGGCGACCTGATCGACGAACTGGAGAACAACGGTCTCTATATCTAACCCTGGAAAGGAAAGCTTTGTGTATCACTTAGTTTTGAATACAGCGCGGCTGCTCATCTCGTTTTTGCAGACGCTGATGCTTGTCACCGCGCTGCTTTCTTGGATTCCGCAGATGCGGTACAATCGCTTGTATCAAACGCTTACGATGCTCATCGAACCCATCGTAACGCCGTTCCGCAAGCTGCTGAGTATGCTGCCCTTTTTAGACGGCTTCCCGCTTGACTTTTCTTTTTTGGCAGCGTACCTGACCCTGAGCATTCTGGGAAGTATGATTGGATAACGACTATTAAGGCCGGCGTAGCCCGCAGGCCTTAATCTTAAATTTTGGGGGGATAATAGATAATGCTGACACCGCAGGAAATTCAGAATAAAAAGTTCGAAAAAGCAGTCTTCGGCGGTTATGATATGAGCCAGATCGATGATTTTCTCGATGTGGTTTTGGCTGATTACAGTGATTTGTATAAAGAAAATGCCACGCTGAAGGCAAAAATGCGCGTGCTGGTTGAGAAAATCGACGAGTATCGCGCCGTAGACGAGCAGATGCGCAAGGCGCTGTATTCCGCACAGGTCTCCGCAGAGAAGACTTTGGAAGAAGCCCGTGCCGAAGCCGATCGAATTATCGAAAATGCCCGTGCTGAGGCTGACCGCCGTTGCGGTGATATAGAGATTCGTATCGTGGAAGAGCAGCAGCGCCTGGTTCGCATGCAGGGAGAGACCGCTTCTTACGCTGCCAAGATCAAGCAGCTGTTGAACCGCAACATCGAGGTGCTGGATGCCATTGCAACCGCACCTGTCGAGCCTGTTGCGCCGATTAAGGTGCAGGAGGAGCCTGCAGAGCAGCCTGTGGAAGAACCCGCAGCCATCGAGCAGGAAGAACCCATCTTCGAAGAACCCAAGTCCCGTGCTGCCGAGGACACCGTAGACGAGATCGCAGCACTGCTGCTGGCAGAAGAGCGTCAGGCTCCGCAGGAGGATGACGGCCCCGAAATTATGGCTGCGGTAGAGTTTGGCGACACCCGCGTCATTGATCTGGGCGGCAAGGCCGACGAGCTGTTTGCACGCCGTACCAGCAAGGATGACGAAAGCGATACCGCCAAGATCTATGGCGATAACGCACACACGCCCAAGCCTCGGTTTAACTTTACCGACCTGCGTTTCGGTAAGGACTATCAAGACGACGAAAATTAATTATTTTTAGGAGATAAAGACAAATGGTCAAGGATTACAAGGATACGCTCCTCATGCCGAACACCGAATTCCCCATGCGTGCAGGTCTGCCCAAGCGGGAACCCGGCATGCTGGAGAATTGGTACGCAATGGATCTGTACCACGAACTGCTGAAGAAGAACGAAGGAAAGCCTCTGTTTAACCTGCATGACGGCCCTCCTTTCTCCAACGGCAATCTGCATATGGGTCATGCCCTGAACAAGTCCATCAAGGATTTCATCACCCGTTACTATGCAATGAACGGTTACTACACCCCCTACATCCCCGGCTGGGACAACCACGGTATGCCCATCGAGTCTGCAATCATCAAGCAGAACAAGCTGAACCACAAGGAAATGAGTGCAGCTGAGTTCCGTACCGCTTGCTATGAGTTCGCAGATCGTTATGTGGACATCCAGCGTGACGGTTTCAAGCGTATGGGCGTTCTGGGTGACTGGGACAACCCCTACAAGACCATGGATCCCGGCTTTGAGGCTGAGGAAGTCCGTGTATTCGGCGAGATGTACAAGAAGGGCTACATCTACAAGGGTCTGAAGCCCGTGTACTGGTGCCCCAAGGATGAGACCGCTCTGGCAGAAGCCGAGATCGATTACAAGGACGATCCTTGTACCACTGTTTACGTCAAGTTCGCTGTTAAGGACGATCAGGGTAAGCTGACAGGTTTCGATCTGAGCAAGACCTTCTTTGTGATCTGGACTACCACCACCTGGACTCTGCCCGGCAACATGGGCATCAGCCTGAATCCTCAGGAAACCTATGCTCTGGTCAAGGCAGACAACGGCGAAACCTATATCATGGCTGAGGCTCTGGTCGAGAAGACCATGAAGGCCGGTGGCTTCGAGAACTACGAAATCGCTGCTACCTACCCCGGCGCATACTTTGAGTATATGCTGGCACAGCATCCCTTCCTGGACAAGACTTCCCTGCTGATGGTCGCAGATTACGTCACCATGGATTCCGGTACCGGTCTGGTTCATACCGCTCCCGGCTTTGGTGCAGACGACTATCAGACTTGCATGCGTTACGGCATTGAGTTGGTTGTTCCCGTGGATGACTACGGCCGTCACACCGATTACGCAGGCAAATACGCAGGTTTGAAGACCGAAGAGTCCAATCCTGTCATTCTTGAGGATATGAAGGCTTCCGGCGCACTGTTTGCCAGCGAAGAAATCGTTCACTCCTACCCCCACCACGACCGCTGCAAGAAGCCCGTCATCTTCCGCGCCACTCCCCAGTGGTTCTGCTCTGTTGAGAGCTTCAAAGATGCTGCCGTAAGGCCATCGAGAATGTGCAGTGGTATCCTGCATGGG
>JAFYMZ010000009.1 GCA_017548175.1 Clostridia bacterium
CCGGCGGCGCCATCAGCTATGTGGAAGTCCCCGATATGCAGCAGAATCTGGATGCCGTGCTGGAAGTTATGAAGTTTATCTACGAGAACATCATTTACGCCGAGCTGAACACCAAGAGCGACTATTGCCAGGAGTGCGGCTACGACGGCGAGATCGAAGTGGTAGAGGAAGACGGCAAGCTGGTCTGGAAGTGCCCCCAGTGCGGCAACACCGATCAGGACAAGATGAACGTTGCCCGCCGTACCTGCGGTTATATCGGCACCCAGTACTGGAATCAGGGCCGTACCCAGGAAATCAAAGAGCGCGTGCTGCATCTGTAAGTTATGCATTACGGCGAGATCAAAGTTTGTGATGTGGCCAACGGCCCCGGCGTGCGGGTGACGCTCTTTGTCTCCGGCTGCACCAACCGGTGTGAGGGCTGTTTCCAGCCCCAGACTTGGGCCTTTGACTTTGGCCAGCCTTTTACCGCAGAGACCGAAGAATATATTCTGACCCAGATGGCGCCGGCCTATATCAAGGGCCTGACGGTGCTGGGCGGCGAGCCTTTTGAACCTGGTAATCAGGCGGCGCTGCTGCCCTTCCTGCGGCGGTATAAGGCGCAATATCCCGATAAGAATCTGTGGATGTTCTCCGGCTTTACCTTCGAAGAACTCACCACCCCCGGCCATCACGCCAACTGTCCCGAAACGGCAGAGATCCTTGGCATGCTGGACGTGCTGGTGGATGGCCGGTTTGTGCTGGCGCAGCGCGACCTGACCCTGCGCTTCCGCGGCAGCCGCAACCAGCGCCTGCTGGATATGCCTGCCACGCTGAAAGCCGGCAAGGCCACCCTGTGGGAAGGCTGATCCCTGAATCAAAGAAGAAACCCGAACCTGCATCTGGTTCGGGTTTTTGTTTGTTCGGTTGAGGGTGGCTTAGTCGCCGTTGTCCTGCAGCTGCTCGTCGAAGCGATCCAGATCGGTATCGTCATCGTCGTTCAGGTTCTGGTCGGTCATGATCTCGCCGATGCGCATCCGGCGGCGGATCTTCATTTCTTCCACCTGCTGGTGGATCTTTTCCTTGATCATCCGGGGCTGCTTGATGTTCTTCAGCACCAGCGTGGGCAGGGTCTTGTCCGAGGAAATAATGGTGACCGTACCGACACCAAAGATCCGCTGCCACAGGGTGATGCACAGGCTGATATCCCGCACGCGATACAGCAGGATCTCTTCATCCTTCACGGTGAAAAATCCGGTGCTGAGGAACAGGCGGTCTTCGCTCATCCGATAGCGGGTAAAGGTCAGAGGCATACCCAAAATACGCTTGCGGTCTGCCCAAATGTACTCGATTGCCATTGCGGTTCGCTCCTTTCGATGTGGATGCCGTCTGTGCTTATTGCTGCGGCACAACGGCGAAAAATACCAGGTCTTGCTGACCCTTGTTCATCAGGGTGTGGGTGCTGCCCTTTTTGCAATAACTGCAGTCGCCGGGACGCAGCACTTCGGTGACACCGTCCAGAACGGTGGTGCCTTCGCCCTCCAGTACGTAAATGACCTCGGAAGAGGTGTCGTGGATGTGCATACCGATGGAACAGCCGGGCTGCAATCTGCCCAGGAAGATGCGGTTCAGGTCATCCACGAACATTTTGGTGACGGTACTGCCCTCGCCACCCTTAAAGTGCTCCAGCACGGTGTCGGGCATCTCGTGAAATTTCAGCATCGCAGTTGCTCCTTTATCCGCGGCCGGCCGGCAGGACTTCCAGCCAGTAGTTGTCGGGGTCGTTGATGAAATAAATGCCCATGGCCTCGTTCTCGAAGCAGATGCAGCCCATTTCCTTGTGCAGGGCGTGTGCGGCTTCGAAATCTTCTACGGTAAAGGCCAGATGGAACTCGTTGTCGCCCAGATTATAGGCGCGATCCCAATCGCGCAGCCAAGTCAGCTCCAGCTTGTGAGGCGTGCCGGCGGCATCGCCCAGATATACGATGATAAAACTGCCGTCCTCGGCGGTGATGCGGCGCACTTCGTGCAGATTCAGCGCCTGCTGATAAAAGGCCAAGGACTTGTCCAGATCGCGGACATTGAAGTTATTGTGTGCAAAGGTAAAGGTCATGGGAAATCCCTCCTGTGTGGTCTTTTGTTCAGTATAGCAAAAACGGGGGCATCTGGCAAGGAAAATCCCCGGTGGGGCTTCTGAAAAAACAGTTGTTATTTTCCACCGGTTTGCTATAATGAAAGCAAATCATACACCGGTTGCATCGACTTGTGAAGAAAGAAGGGCTGGTATGAAGCTGAATCTGAATCCAAAAGCAAAGAAAATCCTGTGGGGCGTGTTTGCCGTGGTGTTTGCGGTGTCGTTTGGCCTGTGGATGCTGCTGAATCCTGCGCCGGAACACATCGAGGACACCAACGGTCCGGACAATTATCGGCTGCAGACCATTACCGATCGGGATATCGCCAAGCAGGAAATGGGCGCCCGCGGCGGTCTGACCACGGAGAAGAATTATAACATCAACATCGGCGGCATTTCCATCTCCGACGGCATCAATTATTCCTGTAAGAAGTTTACCGGCGTGCAGCAGCTGTATGCATGCACCCTGTTCAAAGGCTCGGACATTCTGGTGGATTTGGCCGGTTATCAGATCAAGAGCGGTAATTTTGCATTTTGCATCGTCTTTGACGGCGAAGTGGTAGGTGAGATCTATCCCGATGAGCTTGGCACCGGCACCTTCCTGCTGGAGAATGTCCCCAAGACGGCCGCGCTGGAATATGTCATTGCCGGTGAAAGCGCAAACTTCTCGTTCGTTGTGACGGAAGATTGGGAAAACGGTTTCTAAATTAAATCATAAGGCAGGTGTGTCGCATGAAGTTGTATTTTAAGAGAAAAACACTGGCATTCAACGATCAGATCCTGTGCCTGGCTGATGCAGAGGGAAATCTGGTATACGACTGGAAAACCAGTGTCATGCTTGCAAAGAAAATCCGTCTGTTCGATGCGGAAAAGAATGCGGTGGCGGAGATCAGGCAGGTACTGAAGAGCCTGCTGCCCAAGTATCAGATTTTTGTGGACGGGGAAATGGTGCTGGAAATCAAAAAAGAGTTCCATCCCATCCTGCCTAAGTACACCCTCACCGGCCAGGGCTGGGAGATGGAGAACAAACTGCTCATCTATGAGTACGGCGTCACCAAGGGTGCAGAGCAGATCCTTACCGCCGGCCGCTCTGAAGATCATCTGGAGTGGCAGTTCCACGCCTTTGAGGTGGAGATCCCCGATCCCAGAAACCAGCTGCTGGCAGCAGCGGTGGCCGTTGCCATCAACATCGGCATCGAGGGCGAAACATTCATCGAGCAGCACAAGAATCACTGAACAAATAGAAACCGGCACCCGCGTGGGTGCCGGTTTTTACGTGCAATTGGGGAAGATCAAGCCTGTGCGGCGTTGTAGGCCTCCAACTCCATGATGGCATCGATGATGACCTGCGCCGTGACGGGATAGGGCCAAGTGCGTACGTCAATACCGGCCAATGCCTTGGCGGTGACTTTGTCCAGATCCTGCGGTGTGGCGTGGATATCAGCCAAACGGGTGGGCAGACCGATGGAACGGCTGAAACGGAACACCTTATCCCGCTCTTCGTATTGCTTGTCGGCTGTCAGCAGCACCAAAATGCCGTAGGCAACCACTTCGCCGTGAAGGTGGCCGTAATGCTCGGTGCTGGGCAAAACGGTAAAGCCGTTGTACACTGCGTGGGCCATACCGGTGGTGTAGTCCACTTGTACGAAGTTGGACACAAAGCCGGTGGAAATGATGATGCCCAAAATGACTTCGGTCAACTCGTGGGTGACGGTGTTGGCTTTGCAATCTGCCAAAGCCTTCTGACCCCAACGAAGGATGGGGGCTGCACACATGGAACTGAGGGTGATGCCCATGGCGTCAGAGTGGCTGGGCACATGGCCGCGGGAAGAAGTGGTGGCCTCGTAATGCTTGGCCATGGTATCGCCCATACCGGCCCAGAGGTAGATCTCGGGGGCATCGGCAATGACTTGGGTGTTGATGAAGATATGGTTGGGGGGAATCTTGGAGAAGGAATATTCCCGCAGACTGCCGTCCGGATGGTACACGATGCCCAATGACGTACAGGCGGCACAAGTGGAAGCAATGGTGGGGAAAGTGAAGAAGGGGCGGTTGCTTTCCTGTGCCAGCACCTTGCAGGTGTCGATGGCCTTGCCACCGCCCACCGCGAAGATCATATCGGCATCGGCCACCTGAGGGGCCAGCATTGCCATATTCTCGCGAGAGGCTTCGCCGCCGTACCAAAAGGTACCGATGATTTCCATATCGGTCTTTGCGACTGCTGCTGCAATAGCATCGCCGGCTGCTTCCAGTGCGCGCTTGCCGCCGATGACGGCGATCTTTTTGCCGAAGGCGGGGCAGACATTTGCAATGTCGTCGTAGGCGTCGGTGCCCACGGTATATCCGGGAAAGAGAGATTTCTGCATAGTCGTGATCCTTTCTGTTTGATGGTTAGCGAGCTTCGAACGTTTCGCCGTGTTCCTTCATGTACTTGCGGTTCTTGTAGACACCGACGGTCAGGAAGGGAACGACGACGACGGCAACACCCAGATAGCCGCAGTAGCCGTAACCGTACTTGATGATTTTAGTCAGTCCCAGCAGAGAGATGCCCATGGAAACGGCGATGATGGAGACGGAGCTGATGGCATTGCGGGTGGTATGGGAAGCGATACCCTTGTAGAAGGGGGCGTTCTCAAAGCGGGAAACAAAGCCGTAGGTGATAGTAACGCCGGTGGAGATCAGGCACATCACCAGGCAAATGCCGTAAGCGATGGTGAGCCAGGGGGCACCCATTGCTACGCAGCTGGTGAGGGTGGGGATGTCGGTGCCGCCTGCAACGGTGGTATAGTGGCCCTGCCAACTCATCAGCATCATAACGGAGAGGCAGAGGGCCACGGCATTCATGGCGAAGGAGATCCACATAGCCTTGGAGCAACCCTTACGGTTGGTCATTGTCGTGCCGCAGGCGATCAGCGTGGGAAGGGTGACGCACTGGAAACCGGCGTAAACGAAGGCGTTCTCAATGGCCTTGGGGAGGTTGGTGAAGCCGGCCTTGGAGAAATCGGCGGAGAAGACGGAGCCGAAGGATTCGGGTGCCTTGAAGATGCCGATGATGTAGATGGCAATGGCAGTGATCAGAATGGCGATGCCCATATAAGTAGAGGCTGCACGGACGAGGCCGGCGCCGAAGACGGTCAGGGACATAACGATGATGCCGACAATGACGATGCCAACGTAATAGTTCAGACTAAAGTAGTTGTTCAGCGCGGTGGCTGCGCCGGAGATGGCGGCAGCGATGGCCATCAGAACCATAATGTAGAAGAAGACCTCGAAGGCGATCTCAATCTTATCGAAGGGATGGAACAGGGTTTCAAACAGCTTCTTGGTAGAGGTGATACCACGGGAGTTATACATCACCATTGCTTGACGCATGGTCAGAGTCAGCAACAGCATAGAAACCAATGCGGCGATGGGACCCAGCCAGCCAAGACCCACATAATAGGTGTTTGCCTGATTACCGGTGGCAAAGCCGCCGCCGGCGTGGGACGAAAAGAGAACAAAGCCTACGGAGAAGGCCATTGCGAGGGTGATCTTACTTTGCTTGCTCATGATTGTTTCCTCCATTTTCTTTCTTAGTTTGGCAGGAAATAAAAAACCGTCTCTCCTGCCGTTTGGCAGAAGAGACGGAAAAAATCGTTCCGCGGTACCACTCTTCTTACCCCCAAAAAAAGGGGTCACTCAGCGGGATACTAACATACCC
>JAFYMZ010000061.1 GCA_017548175.1 Clostridia bacterium
ATTCTTGCTTGCGGGGAAGTCCGGAATGTCCTTGGGATAGACCAAAACAAATCCGCTTTTCTCTTCGCTGATGTAGACGATTTGATTTGTAGTCTTATGCCAATAAAAACTGTGGTTCTTGCAGACGGGGGTCAGCTCCTCCGCCGTGTCGAAACCTGCCTGTGCCAAGGCGTCCAGCACATCGTCAATGTCCTGGATCAGACTGTGGCCGACAGGCGAGTCGGACATGGTGGCGCCGTAAATCGCCAGTGCGGTGTTCATGTTTTTCACGGTTTGGATATCTTTGGCCTGATTGGCTTTTTGGATCACATCGCCAAAGGTGGGCACTAACACTGTGGCTAAAATGCCAATCACGGCAATGACAATCACCAGTTCTACAATGGTGAAGCCCCGGCGTTTATGGGTGGGCCGATGGGTTCGCTTCATACAAAAACACCTGCTTTCCTCAAAAAACATTTGCGGTATAGCAAAAGTGTACCTTTTTTTTCTTTATTTTTCAACAGGAAAAATATTTTTTGACTTGGATTTTGTCATTTTTGTGAAGCTTGTGAAAGTAAATAAAAAACCGGCGACAAACTTGTCGCCGGTTTTGTGTGTTTAGTTGTTAGAGAAGCGCTGCAACTTATTTGTTCAGAGCGTTGTACTTCTCCAGAGCGATGCCCAGCAGTTCCATAGCACGAGCCAGCTTGTGCTGCTCCAGAACGTAGGCCATACGGATCTCGTTGATGCCCTTGCCGGGAGTAGCGTACATGGACTGAGCGGGGGAGAACTGAACGGTCTCGCCGTTGTCCTCGAACTCTTCCAGCAGCCAGATCTGGAACTTGTCAGCGTCATCGATGGGCAGCTTAGCCATGATGTAGAATGCACCCTTGGGGCACTCGCAGACAACGCCGGGGATCTTCTTCAGGCCTTCCATACAGGTATCGCGGCGAGCCTTGTACTCGTCACGAACTGCAGCGAAGTACTCGGGGCCGACTTCGTACAGAGCAGCGGAAGCGATCTGGTCCAGAGTAGCAACGCACAGACGAGCCTGGCACATCTTCATGCAGTTAGCCATCAGAGCCTTGTTGCGGGAGATGATGCAGCCAACGCGAGCGCCGCAAGCGGAGAAGCGCTTGGAAACGGTGTCCAGAACGATGACGTTCTCAGCAGCATCCTCGAACTGGCCCAGGGACTGCAGGGGCTCGCCGCCGTAGACGAACTCACGGTAAGCTTCGTCGCCGATGATGAACAGGTCGTGCTCCTTGGCGATGTCAACCATCAGACGCATCTCCTCGGGAGTCAGAACGACGCCGGTGGGGTTGCCGGGGTTGGTGCACATGATAGCACGGGTCTTGTCGGTGATGCAAGCCTCGATCTTAGCGCGATCAGCATAGTGATAGCCTTCTTCGGGAGAAGAGGGGATGGGCTTGATGGTAGCACCGGTCAGGTTGACCATGGTGTTGTAGTTGGGGTAGTAGGGCTCGGGGATCAGGATCTCTTCGCCGTCTTCCAGGATGCAGTTCAGAACGATCTGCAGAGCTTCGGAACCACCGGTGGTGATCTGAATCTCATCCTTCTCGAAATGCATGCCCAGATCGTCATAGTACTTCTGAATAGCATCGATCAGAACGGGGATACCGGGGGAGGGAGCGTACTCCAGAACGGGCTGCTCAAAGCTCTTGACAGCGTCAAAGAAAGCCTTGGGGGTCTCAACGTCGGGCTGGCCGATGTTCAGGTGATAGATGTACTTGCCGGCTGCCTTAGCCTTAACAGCATAAGGATGGAACTTACGCATGGGGGACAGGCCGCATTTTTCAACTTTGCTGGAAAATTTCATGTTAATGCACCTCTAACATAATAATTTGTAACGTACACATAGAATCTGCACATACTTACAGACCTATCTATATTCTAAATGCAAGGCGAGATAATGTCAAGTACGAATGAAAAAAACGGTAAAAAAGACAGAATTTGACGAAAAAACAAAATCACAACTGCGGTTGTTCACAATTTGTTGATGCAATTTTACGGACTTTGCAATATAATACAATTAAAGTTTGAAAAATATCCGCTGATTGCCGGGTTTTCATTAGGAGGCATTTTGCTATGACCAAAAAGATTCTGATCGTAGAAGATGATACCAATATCCGCAGCTTGCTGAAGCTGTATCTGGAACAAGAGGGTTATCAGGTTGAGACCGCCGGTGACGGCGCAGAGGGTCTGCGCGTCTTCAAGCGTGTGCACCCCGATCTGGTGCTGCTGGATCTGATGATGCCTGTCATGGATGGCACCCAGATGATGCGCGAACTGCGCACGTTTTCGCAGGTGCCTGTGGTGGTCATTACCGCCCGTGCCGATACCTTTGATAAGGTAGCACTGCTGGAACTGGGTGCCGACGATTATGTGACCAAGCCCTTCGAGACCCGCGAGGTCATTGCCCGTGTGCGTGCGGTGCTGCGCCGTTACAGCAACGAGGAAGTCAGCCGCAAGCTGGAGTTTGACAACCTGTCCATTGACAAGGAGTCTTACAATATCGTGGTCAAGGGCACCCGGATGGAGATCCCGCCCAAGGAGATCGAACTGCTGTACTTTTTGGCCAGTTCCCCCAACCGCGTCTTTACCAGAGCACAGCTGCTGGATGACGTGTGGGGCTTTGACTATTTCGGCGACACCCGTACCGTGGACGTGCATATCAAGCGTCTGCGTGAAAAACTGCAGGGCGTATCCGAACAGTGGGAGATCAAAACCGTCTGGGGCGTCGGCTACAAGTTTGAATTGAACGACCGGGGCTGATGCCGCCGGATAGAAGAGAGAATCACGGGGGATCGTTGTGAAAAGCCTGTTTACCAAAAACTTTTTGATGTATGCAACGGTCATCGTCTTGAGTTTCACGCTGCTGGGTACGATGTTTTTGTATCAGGTAGGGCGCTTTTCTTCGGAAGAACAGGAAAAGCTGATGAACAAGACGGTGGACGCTTGTGCATCGATGACATCGGCTTTTTTCACCAGCCGTGTCAATCAAGGCTGGGATGATACCTTTGGCCGCACCTATCTGGTGGGTCTGCAGCAGCAGGCCAAGGACTGTGACGGCGTCATTTTCGTAGGCGAGCCGTCCGGCCGGTTGCTGGCGGTGGCCACCGATGATTATAGCCAGTATCAGGATCAGATCATGCTGCCGATGGCCGCGGTAAACACCTTGCTGGAAACCGGCCAGTACAATGCCCAGTCCAAGTTCTATGATTTCCTGAATGTCACCTGCGTGATCCGCGGCGCGTTGATCTATGCCAGTAACGGCACGGTAGAAGGTATGATCTTTGTGGCGCTGCCCACCGATCATTCCACCACCTTGTATTTTGGCCTGTCCAAAATCTTTATGACCATGACCTTTCTGGTGCTGCTGGGCACGCTGGTGGTCACCATCATCATCGTGCGCAGTACGGTAAAGCCGCTGAAGCAAATGGCACGCGCTGCCCGCAGTTACAGCCGCGGTGATTTTTCCGTGCGGGTACCGCTGCCCAAGCGACAGGATGAACTGTACGATATGACCTTGAGTTTTAACCATATGGCCAATGCCATGGAGAACATCGAGGAAAACCGCCGCACTATGATGGCCAGTGTATCCCACGACCTGCGGACGCCGATGACCACCATTGGCGGTTTCGTAGACGGCATTCTGGACGGCACCATTCCTCAGGACCAGCAGCGGCAGTATCTGGAGATCATCTCCGAAGAAGTCAAGCGCCTGAGCCGGATGGCAAACAGTCTGTTGTCCATTTCCCGGTTGGAGGACGGCAACGCCCTGCGGAAGAGCACCTTTGACCTGAGCGAAATGATCCGCCGCATCATCATCAGCTTTGAAAAGCAGTTGTCTGCCAAAGAGGTAGAGGGCGACCTGACCATTCCGGAATCGCTGACGGTGGTGGCCGACCACGATGCACTGTTCCAGGTCATCTATAACCTGATGGACAACGCGCTGAAGTTTATCGATCAGGGCGGTACGCTGACGGTATATTTGGAAGAAGTGGGCGGCAAGGCTCGATTCCATATCATCAATACCGGCGGCGAGATCCCGCCGGAGCAGTTGCCCCACATTTTTGAGCGATTTTATAAAGGCGATTCGGCTCGTACCGGCGTGAAAAACGGTTCCGGTTTGGGTCTGTATATTGTAAAGACCGTCATTAACAAACACGGCGGCGATGTTTACGCAAAGAGCGGCGATGGAAAGACCGAGTTCTGCTTCAGTCTTCCCATCGGAAAACCTTGATCGGAGGATCCGGCATGAGTATGCAGCAGAACAATCAACAGGACAGACAGTATTACGAAGACTTCCGGTATAAGAGTTACGACGAAATTATGCAGGAAAAGCGTCGTTACCGTGCGATGCGTCGCAGTATGGCCTTTGCGGCGGTATTCTTTTTGGCACTGACCGTGCTGATGGCATCGGTAGGTATCCTCATTGGCAGTGCACCGCTGAATCTGTTCAATAATCTTTCCCAGCAGTTGGGCATTTCCCAGACCACCCAGGGTGAGTCCGGCGGCGGTGAGATTCAGGCTGCCCCCGGCGAGGGCGACGATGATTTTTCCATCACCATTCGCGATCCCGAAGAGAATAAGAGCGATGCCCTGTATGCGCAAGATGTCAGTGGTGTGGTAGAAAAGGTCCGTTCTTCTGTGGTGGGCGTCACCAGCGAAAGCTATGATAACTATAACACCCAGACCAGCTGCGGCAGCGGCATTATCATCAGCACGGACGGCTACATTGTCACCAATTATCACGTGATCGAGGGTGCCAACAACATTACCGTTGCGCTGGACGACGGAACGGAATACACCGCATATCTGATCGGCTCCGATGCCTATACAGATCTGGCGGTCATCCGTATCCAGCAAGAGGGTCTGACCGCAGCGGAGTTTGGTAATTCCGATAAGGTCCGCGTGGGCGAGATCGCCATTGCCATCGGCAACCCCACCGGTCAGCTGCAGGGCACCGCAACCTCCGGCATTATTTCTGCGCTGAACCGCA
>JAFYMZ010000010.1 GCA_017548175.1 Clostridia bacterium
GCTGCCCATGCATTATCGCGGCGATGATTTCGGCTATGACGAGATCGCCCGCGGCGAGGACTTCTGGCAGGGGCTGGACGGAGTGCGCATCGCCTCCGGCGACACGCTGGAACTGACACCCGACACCCCCGCCGGCATCGTGGTGCTGCAGCCCGGCAGCAAACTGATGGCAAACGCTTAACAATCGCATACAAAAAGCCTGTCCGTTACAAAACGGACAGGCTTTTCTTGTTGTTTTAGGCAGCCGTCAAGCGGCGGGATCCAACGCTTCGGCGCTGTCGCCGAGCACGATGCGGTAATAGTCGTAATTCAGAATGGCGGTGGAAGAAGTGAACTCGTTGGCAACCAGACGGTTCATCGTGTCCACATAATCCTCTGCCACCTGATCTTCAGGCACCAGATAGGTGATCTCACCGGTCTTGCTGTTGAACTTCATCTCTTCGGTAATGAAGGAGCCGTTGTGCAGGATGGCCACATGACGGGCATCGGGATCCAGCACATCCTTGCCGGCCAGCAGACGGGAGTCGTACTCAAAGCCGAACAGGTTCAGCAGGGTGGGCAGAATATCCACGGTGCAGCAGGGAGTATCGATCTCGATGGACTCCTGCATACCGCCGTCCCAGCAGATAAAGGCGTTCTCGTAAATGCCGAAGTCAGCCAGATCGTCGTTATATTCACGGCCGATCAGGGGAGCGTACTCCTTGGCGGTGAGGCCGTAGGGATAGTGGTCGGTGGTCATCACGATGACGGTGTTTTCCAACTGACCGGCCAGTTCCAACTGCTCCAGCAGATAGGCCATGGCCTTTTCCAGCTCCAGGTGGCAGGCAACATAGGCCTGCAGCTTGGTGTTGGTAGATTCCTTATCGGTAAACTGCAGATGCTTGACGGCATCTTCATTGATATGGCACATGGGGTTCTGCCAAGTCTTTTCACTCTCGTTGTACTCGAAGGAATAGGTGTAATGACCGCTGAAGGTCATGTAGTAGGCATGGAACTGATCTTTGTTCACATAATCGGCCACAGACTGCTCCATCATCTCCAGATCCGAGCTGGGCCAGCTGTAGCTGAACTTCATGCCGGCGTTCATAAACTTGCAGTCATAGCCCATATTGGGATGGGAATATTTGCGATCATAATAGCTGCCCACATAATTGTGGTAGCCATTGGACTGGATGCCCAACTGCGACTGGAAGATATTGCCCAGAGCAAAGGGCATATAGTTGTCGGCAGACTTTGCAAAGCTGCCGTCCTTCTTGGCGCGGGACATATCGGGGAAGATACCCATGCAAGCGGCGTATTCGCCGTTGGTCGTTACGTTACGGAAGGTGCCGTAGAAGTTATTGAACTTGATGCCACCGTTGTACAGCTTATACAGGGTGGGGGTCATTTCCTGACTGATCACTTCGGGAGAGAAACTCTCGCACACCATATAGATCAGGTTCTTGCCCTTGAACATACCGGTATATTCGTTGGTCTTGGTGGGCTTCACCGATGCGAAATACTTGTGCAGGGTTGCCAGCGTCTCATCACCCTTGGCCTGTGCGTCAGCGATCAGCTTGTCAAAGTCGATCTCCAGCACCTGATCCTGATAGGTGAGGTTGGGGTCATCACCGGGGTTCAAATCGCCGCCGGGGATGTCAGAGCCGCCTTCTTCACCGCCGCTGCTGTTGGGCAGTTCGGGACCCAACAAATCGTCGATGTCACCGGTGCGACCGGCGCCCATGATCATAAACTTCAGTTCCAGACGGGCGGTGGTCAAAAAGCCCAGATTGGTGACGCTGGCATCGGTGCCGGTGTTGGGGCTGTGGTACAGGTCATACACACTGTAGGGCTGCATGCCGCCAATGGGCAGGATCAACAGGCAAATCAGGTGAATGAGCGCACAGATGACGGCCATACGCAGCTGCATCTTGCCACCGCGACGTTTGAGGCCGAAGGTCTTCTTTTTCATCAGATAGCCGCCAACCAACAGGGGCAGCGCCAGCAGAGCCAGGAACCACAGATTGCGCAGGATGCATTCCATGGTCTCTTTGAAGAAGTTGGTGATGGCCGTACCGCCCATTTTTACCAGATACAGCGAGATAAATCCGCCGAAAACACGGTAATAGATGGTCTGGCACATATACCACAGGCACATAATGCTCTGGGTCGTCCAAAAGATGATCTTGCCGGCCTTTTCTCTGCCGAAACCACAGAGGAAGGTGGCAAATGCACCCCAGAACACCGTAAAGGCCAGCACATACAGGATGCGCCAGCTGATGCTTTCAAACATTGCAACGTGCATCAGTACTTCCCAATATACCACGCTGCCGGTGAAGAACCAGAACATCGGCAGGGCGCGGCGCAGGCTGCGCTGCTCTTCCGGACTGCCCTTGATCACCGCTTTCAGTTTCTCTATTTTAGACATAGGTTTTCACCTCTTGAGATAACATTTCACTTATATAATGTACCGCAATTTCCAATTTTTTGCAAGGAAAGTCACAAAAAGTTTTCACATTGTTTCCATTTCACGCCGGGATCAAGCCCAGGCAGACATCCACTTTCCGCGGGCAAATCGCACCAGCGAAATAGAGGCACGAGCCAGCCAGTCGAAGGCCATTGCCACCCAAACGGCGGCCAGACCCCAATGGAACACCTTGATGAGGATGACGGCCATAGTCACGCGAACCACCCACATACCCACGATGGAGATGTAGAAGGGCCAACGGGTATCGCCCGCACCGCGGAATACACCGCCGGCAACCGTACCGATGGCCAGCAGAGGCTCGGCAAAGGCCTCGATGCGCAGCATCTGGGCACCCAGCTTGATGACCGCAGGGTCATCGATGAACAGATCCATGATCTGCGGTGCAAAGAGGAACATGGCCGTGCTGGTGACCAGCATAACGGCGACGCTGAGGCGGAAGCACCAGCGGCTGAACTCGTAAGCCAGATCCTTTTGTCCGGCACCCAAACTTTGTGCCACCAGCGTGGTTGCCGCAATAGAGAAACCGAACACGGGCATATAGCACAAAGACTCGCCGGTATTGGCCAGCTGATTGGCAGACAGCGCCACCGTGCCGCAGCCGGAGATCAGCGCGGTCATAACCAACTGACCCACCGAGATGGTAGCACGCTCCAGACCGGCGGGCACGCCCAGCTTTACGGCCTGACGGATGATCGAACCGTTGAAGCGGAAGGTGTCACGCAGGCTGATGCCCACGGGAGAGTCAGAGCGGAAC
>JAFYMZ010000011.1 GCA_017548175.1 Clostridia bacterium
GCATTTGCGGCGGCAGGATGGTATCGCGCATCGTCGGCGCGTGCGGATACGCCCGCTGCAGCAGCGGTTTGCCGACCAGCATACTGATCAGCAGGATCAAGCAGATGACAAAGCAGGCGATCATAACACCCGCATACAGTTTTTCCATCGTTTGTTGTTTCATCGTAGATTCCCTCCCCGTTCCACTGTATGTGTGGCGGGAGGAAAACAGAACCGAGGATAAAAAAAACACAGCCTTTCCCGAAAGAACGGCTGTGAAGCGGATCTGCTTTACTGTCTAAACTGATAGCGGTACAGGGAGGCGTAAATGCCGTCCTTTTCCAGCAGTGCGTCGTGATTGCCGCGCTCCTGAATACCGTCACGGGTGATGACGATAATTTCGTCGGCTTTTTTGATGGTGGACAGTCGGTGTGCCACCACCAGCACGGTACGGCCCTTGCCCAACTGCTCCAGAGACTCCTGGATCATCATCTCGGTGGCATTGTCCAGTGCAGAAGTTGCCTCGTCCAGAATCAGGATGGGCGGATTCTTCAGGAAGACGCGGGCGATGGAGATACGCTGCTTCTGACCGCCGGACAGTTTGATGCCGCGCTCACCCACCTGGGTGTCGTAGCCCTGTTCCAGCGTCATAATGTAATCGTGGATGTTGGCCTTCTTGGCGGCTTCGATGATGGCTTCTTCGCTGGCGCCCAGATCGCCGTAAGCGATGTTTTCGCGGATGGTACCGTCAAACAGGAAGACATCCTGCGCTACCATACCGATATTTTTCCGCAGAGCGCTGCGCTGCAGGGTGGTGAGATCCATTCCGTCGATGGTGATCTTGCCGCCGTCCAGTTCGTAGAATCGGGGGATCAGATGACACAGGGTGGTCTTACCGCCGCCGCTGGGACCCACCAGCGCCACAGTCTTGCCGGCAGGGATCTCCAGAGATACGTGGTCGATGACCTGACGCTTGGTTTCGGCTTCGTCACTGTTGTCATAACGGAAGGAAACGTCCTCGAAGCGGATGTGGCCGGACAGGGTGCCGGGGTCAACGGCATCGGGGGCCTCAGCCTCGGTGGACTGCTCCATGATCTCACGGAAACGGGAGAAGCCGGTCATACCGTCCTGCAGCTGCTCCAGCAGAGAGGCCAGACGGTTTACGGGCTTGAGGAAGATGTTGATATACAGCAGATACGCGGCAAAGTCACCGGCATCGATGTGCTCGTAGAAGAAGAACAGGCCGCCTGCCACCAGCACCACCAGATACAGCATATCGGAGAAGAGCTGCATACCGGAATGGAAGATACCCATGGACTTATAGGCACGGGCACGGGCGGCGATGTAACCCTTGTTTGCTTCGTTGAACTTGGCGGTTTCGTATTCACCGGCGGTGTAAGCACGGGACACACGGACACCGGAAATGGCGGTTTCCACGTTGGCGTTGACCTTACCGGTCTCGACGCGGGTATCACGGAAGGCCTTGGTCATCATACCACGGGTCTTGATGGCAAAGAAGATCATCACCGGCAGCACCAAGAATACCAGAATGGTCAGGTAGATGTTGATGTTGCCCAGCATAATAAAGGCACCCACCAGCGTAATGGTGGAGATCAGCAGATCCTCGGGGCCGTGATGTGCCAGCTCGGAGACATTCTGCAGGTCGTTGATCATACGGGACATAATGACGCCGGTCTTGTTCTCGTCAAAGAACGCAAAGGGCAGTTTCTGCAGTTTGGTGAACATATCCCGACGCATATCGGCCTGCATCCGCACGCCGACGATGTGACCCCAGTACTGCACGATAAAGTTCAGGCATGCCTTTGCCACATAGATCAACAGCATCACCACAGACCAGGTGATCAGCAGACGCAGCTGCTTGTTGGGTACATAAATATTGATGATATTTCGGGCGATGATGGGGTAAAACAGATCGCAAACCGCCACCAGCAGGCCGCAGAACATATCCAGCGCGAACAGTTTGCGGTGGGGGCGATAATAGGAAATAAACTTTTTGAACATAAGATCCCCTTTCTGTCCGTCCATATCGGCACAGACAAATTATATTATACAGGATTTTACAATCATTGGCAAGCGTTTGTCACCCTTGCTTTTTACATTTCGGTATGATATGATGAACCAAGAAAAGGAGTGATTGTATGCGCCCCATTAAAATTATGTTTACCGCGGCGTTCGTTATGTTGTGGGCGATCCTGTTGGCAGGTATGGATACCGGCAATTTTGAGATTGCAATTTATCTGGCCTTTGCAGCCAGTGCCGTATTTTTGGCAGGTCTGATCGACAACGGCATCAAAAGTCCCATTCGCAGCGACAAGCTGCATCAGCAGATTTGCCCCAATTGCGGAAATCAGCACGATTTTGATTATCCCAAGTGCCCCCACTGCGGCCACGATTACATGACACGATAACCTGATCTGAAACGGGCGCCAATTGGCTGCCCGTTTTTTATTGGCTGCAAAAATCTTTCGCTTTTCGTGGCGCTGCAGTTGCGAAATCAGGCGATTTCTGTTATATTAAATAGTTAGAGAATCCCTGAAACCACTGCAAGAGAGAATGTGACGTTATGGAAAATCTCATTACATTAAACGATCGGCTCATCCGGCGGTTCTGCCTTTGGACTTCCATGGGGCTTTTGATTGCAGCTGCCGCGGCCTGTACCATTTACAACGAGTGGACGGAGGTGCTGCCGCAGCTTTTCCGCATCATTACCTCCCCTTCCAAGCTGCTGACCGACTATTATGCCTTGGGCGGTCTGGGCTGCGCTCTGCTGAACGCCGGTCTGTGCGGCTTGGCCGTGTGGGTCGTTCTGTGCATAATGCGCAACGCCATTGCCACGTCCCCGGTGCTGGCCGGATATTTTTTGGTCATCGCCCACGGCTTTTACGGTCTGAATATTCTGAACATCTGGCCTTGCTTTTTCGGTGTTTTGGTGTACGCCAAAGTGCGTAAGCAGTCTTTTGCCGCTCTGTTCCCCATTGCGTTGTTTGCCACGGCGCTGGCCCCCTTTGTCAGCGAGCTGCTGTTCCGCTATACCATCCCCGACACCTTTGATCCTGCCCATCCGCAGGTCACGGTGCTGGGTGTCGTGTTGACCGTGCTGTTGGCGCTGATTACCGGATTTTTGGTGCCGCCGATGATCCCCGGCGTGCGTGCCATGCATAAAGGTTACAACCTTTACAATGCAGGTATTACCATTAGTTTGCTGGCATTTTTGCTGAAGTGCCTGCTCTATCCCGCTATGGGTCGCACCGTGCCCGACGCGCTGACCGGAGACAACCCGGTGTACGCTGCCAACGGCGGTGCCTTCGACACATTTGCCATCGTGATGTTTGCCACGTTCTTTACTCTGTGCCTGTTTTACGGCTGGCGGCTGAACGGATTCAGTTTCCACGGTTACGGCGAACTGCTGGCTTCCGACGGCCACAACGATGACTTTACGCATCAGCACGGCATGCCTCTGTGTCTGATCAATCTGGGTCTGCACGGCTTCTCTGTACTGGCCTATATGGCGATCATGATCGCCCTCACCGACGGCGCCGGCTTTACCGGCCCCACCTGCGGTGCACTGCTGGCAGCATTGAGTTTCTTTGCCGTCGGTCAGCATCCCCGTATCGTCTGGCCGATTTTCGCAGGTTACGGCCTGCTGTACGCCGCGGCGCAGGCCATTGGCGGAATTGGCGGATTCGACCCCGGCTGGAGCCTGTCCACTCAAGCCTATCTGAACGGATTGGCTTTTGCCACCGGCCTGTGCCCCATTTCCGGCAAGTTTGGCTGGAAGAGCGGCGTGCTGGCCGGCGCAGCCTGTGCGGCGATGTGCTCTTCTACCAGTGTGATCCACGGCGGTTTCTGCCTGTATAACGGTGGCTTTACGGCCGGTATCACCTGCTTTATTCTGGTGCCCATTCTGGAGCATTATGTTAAAACCAAGGACGGCACCGCCGCCTAAAGATCCACGCGCACCTTGAAAAAAATGCTTGCTTTTTCCCATCCGCTGTGCTATAGTAGTATGGTAGATTTACGCGGTCATGGCGGAATCGGCAGACGCGCAAGCTTGAGGTGCTTGTGGGAGTAATCCTGTGGGGGTTCAAGTCCCCCTGACCGCACCATATTGGAACGCAAGTATTGATACGATACTTGCGTTCCTTTTCTTTTTATCAAAAGTGGCTTACCACAAGGTTTTTCGGCACTTTTCCAAATAAGATTACTTTCATTGTATCAAAATTGAACACGCAAAAGTCGAAGTTGGGCGACTTCAACACACCCTATTTTCAAGCGATTAAATCACGATGAAACTTTTCTCAAAAGAATAGTTTCATTGTAATTAAAATCGTGGTATAATAACCAAAAAGAAACACAACAAACATCAGAAAACGGGGTAAGTATGGGTAGCTTTCAAGATTTAAC